>JAYUUP010000072.1:0-3480 GCA_043754825.1 bacterium
GGCAAAAGTTTATTGTAGATCGACTCAAAACTGTAGCTGAGGGTGACACCATCGCACTAAATCTAGTGTATGCGTATGGCACAGACAGCGGAGCAACTAGCGTGCAAGCAGTAGTCCTCAAACATCAGCGTGGTGTCAAAATCCGAGTCACCAAATACCTCCCAAAATCAAACTATCACCGTCAATATGGTCCACGTGCTGAGGAAACAGTGCTTGAGGTCGTAGGAGGAGTTGCAAAAAAAACTACCACGAAAAGCGCTGAAGTAGCTGTCGAAAAAGTTGAGGCTAAACCAGCAAAAAAAACCACAGCTGCTAAAAAAGTTGCAGTGAAAAAGCCAGCTGCTAAGAAAACTCCAGTTATTAAAAAAACACCAGTAGAAAAAAAACCAGCAAAGTCAAAAGCAAAAAAAGCTGAGTAACCCCCTATTTTATATTTATTTGTTATGCGTCATTTAAAAAATACCAAGAAATTTAAGCGAACTGAAGAAGAGCGACGCCGATTGTGGATTGATCTTTGTTCAGGTTTGATCCAAAGTGGCAAAATCGTGACTTTTACTGCTCGTGCAAAGTGGTTTCGTCCAAAATTTGATCGTCTTGTCACTCTCGTCAAACGTGCTGGTGCCGATACCCAACTCGCCTACACCCGCCTGCGACCATATTTTAATGAAGCAGTATCTCGCAAGATGATCGAAGAAGTAGTACCTGCACTCACTGAGCGTGACAGCGGATACACAAAAATTGTCAAAATCCACATTGACTTTTCAAATCATGACAAATCAATGGTACTTATCCTCAAAGATACTACGATCCATCCCGAAGTAGTTGCACCAGTAGCCAAAGCAGAAACAGTAGAAAAATAATTTTAAATATGTCACAATCAATCCGTAATGCAGTCAAAACTACGCGTGGAGTCAAGACCAACTTCCAGCGCCCATGGTATGTCG
Source organism: bacterium (assembly GCA_043754825.1). Lineage (GTDB taxonomy): Bacteria > Patescibacteriota > JACMRA01 > JACMRA01 > JACMRA01 > JAYUUP01. The sequence goes on from JAYUUP010000072.1 coordinate 945, forward strand.
TCGATGCTAGCAAAGATTCGCTCGGGCGCATCGCTACGCTCACTGCTAACTTGCTCACTGGAAAAAATCGAGCAGACTTCTCATACGATGTCGATCTAGGAGCGATGGTTATCGTAATAAATGCTGATAAAGTAATTCTTACTGGGCGCAAACCTGACAAAAAAGTATATTTTCGACACTCTGGGCGTATCGGTGGACTTTCACATCGTACGTTTGCCAAGCAGATGGAGCTTGACTCATCGCGTCCCGTCTACACTGCAGTTCGAGGCATGATCCCAAAAAACCGTCATCGTGATCTCCGCATGAACAATCGCTTGTTTATCTTTGCCGGAGAGGAGCACAATATGCCACACCAAATCACCGTTGCAAACTAATTTTTTTTCTATGCCAACTATTAACCAACTCGTACGTAAAGGTCGTCACCCAAAAACAGTCAAAAACAAGACACCAGCATTGTCTCGCAACTGGAACACCAACACTGGAAAAGTCACTACTACCCAAAATCCATTTAAACGTGGTGTCTGTACCAAGGTATATACAACTACACCAAAAAAGCCAAACTCTGCGGTTCGAAAGATCGCTAAAGTCAAGCTTTCAAATAAAATGGAGGTACTGGCATATATTCCTGGTATCGGGCATAATCTTCAAGAACACTCAGTAGTCATGATTCGTGGAGGACGCGTAAAGGATCTTATCGGGGTACGCTACACGATCGTGCGTGGTAAACTCGATGCAGCTGGAGTAGCCAAGCGAAACCAATCTCGCTCAAAATACGGTGCAAAGAAACCATCAAAATAGGTTGAACTGTATTGTTTAATATCCAAAAATTATGTCCTATGGATATTTTTTTTGTAGTTAAAAATATTTTATGCATTATTGAGCAATCATATTTTTATTGAAGTGTCTCATCCTTAGAGCTGACCTGTGGATTCAGAGCTAAAACTATCAATAAGATTCTTAGGAACATAGATTTTCGGATCAAGTCCAAAGATGGCAATAGTAAAAAACAAAGATTATCTCCTCAATCCAACAGTTGTTTGCAATTGATTTAGTTTTTTAGTTGCTATTATGTTCATCTCAGCCTCACAATTAACAAGTATTTTTTCAAGTATTTCATCAGAGTACTGTGCTTGACGCTCTTGAAAATCAGAGAGAAATTGAGACACCAGCTCAGCAATATATTTTTTAAAATCTCCGTAACGACTAACTCCTGCCCACTGTGCCACAAACTGTTCTCGAGGTGTGTTTGAAAGAAGATATCCAATGGTGAGTAAGTTGGTGATGCCGGGTTGCTGTTCCCAATCCCAAGCTATCATCGCTAGTGAGTCGGTTGCTGAAGACATTACTTTTTTAGCGGCATCAGCAGGAGTATCTGAAAGTAAAATGGTACCTTTTGGATCGCTGATTGACTTGCTCATCTTAGCATCGGGATTTTGTAGTGAGCGGATACGTACTCCCTCGTGACGCTTGGAAAATGCAAGTTGTTGGTCCCATGGTTTTGGTACTACAAAAAGCTCAGTCGCAAACTTGGCATTGATTCGCAATCCGATGTCGCGTGTAATCTCAATATGCTGCTTTTGATCATCTCCAACTGGGATATACTCAGCATCATAGAGCAAAATATCAGCTGCTTGCAGCACAGGGTAGGTAAACAATCCGACGGTGGTAGTGGTGTTTGGCAAGGCTGACTTTTCCTTGAACTGGGTCATGCGTCGCATCTCACCATAATGCGTAAAGCAAGAAAGTATCCAGGCTGTCTCGCTGTGAGCAGGGATGCGCGACTGGCGATATACGGAGACTTCTGGACGGTTTGGGTCGATGCCAGCAGCCAAAAAAACTCGGGTATTACGCAGAACATTTTGGTAGAGCGCAGCGTGATCGATGTCAGTAACAAACGAATGCAAGTCAGGGATAAAAAGATTGAGTTTATCGTTTGATTTAAGTTCATTTTGGAGTTGTACCATCGGCAAGATTCCCCCGAGATAGTTTCCAAGAGTGAGCTCACCATTGGCCCGCAAACCAGTCAAAATTGTGGTCATAATCTATTGACTCAACACACTTTTTCTGCTGTTGGCAAGTGAATTTAACGCATAAAAAAATAGGCTAATGCCTAGTAAAATATTCTTTGATCTGGTGGAGCCGGTGGGAATCGAACCCACGACCAGTGGCTTAAAAGGCCATTGCTCTACCGACTGAGCTACAGCTCCAACTTGCACAAATAAAGCAGGTTTTGCCTCATCTGTCAAGCATGTTTTCACTACCGTACTCATCCAAATCGGAGGCTAGCGGTTGGCTTTTCGAGGGCAGCAATATTTGATTGGGGTTGGATTGTAGGATGGGTAGGTGGTGGGACATCGGTTGGTGGTGGCAGGGGATTTTTTTGCGCATGAAGACGTCGTTTGTACAAATACCCCATTATCGGAATATAAATTAGCATAAAGGGAAAAAATAAAATTTTGTTATACCATGCTAGGTGCCGATACTCGCGGGACAGCCAGCGGAAGAATATAAACAAAATCGGCGTAGTTATAAGTGA
>JAYUUP010000073.1:0-3465 GCA_043754825.1 bacterium
GGCTCACCTCCATTTGCCACACCACCCACTGAATATCCGGCAAAATCAAGCTCCATCGTAAGTCGCGCGGACTCGGCACGTAAATCAGCAAATTGTGCACCTTGAGGTATGCCAAACAGTATACCATGGGGCGTGGCCAGGGTGTCAATGCCAAGTATGTCAGCTCGATACTTTTGATCGCTTCTCAACTTGTTAAATTCGGTTTGACTTCGCATCGCCCAACGTCTCGTGCGTAGCATTGCTTCGGTTGCAGTTTTGTGATCCACCTCCGCCTGCAATAGTTCATCCAAAACAAGGGTGATGTCAGATCCGATAATTGACTGGATTTGCATTGACTTTTCTGGTGATAAAAACCGTAATTCGCCATTTGCCGGTACTTTGAAGGTCACACCCTCCTCACTAAATTTTCGGATAGCCCCTAGTGAAAATGCCTGAAATCCGCCGGAATCAGTCAATATTGGCCCATCCCAGCCACCAAATGCGTGTAGTCCGCCAGCTCTGTGTAGTACCTCCAAATCGGGCTTGATCCACAAGTGATAGGTGTTACCGAGGATTATCTCGGCGCCGAGCGCCTGCAAATCATACACCGTGAGTGACTTGACTGAGCCAGCAGTGCCAATACTCATAAATCCTGGGGTTTGGGCGATTCCATGGGGTAATGTCACTACACCACGACGCGCTTTGGAACTCGGTGACCGGTGAGAAATCTCAAAAATTTGACTTTTCATACCTACATTTGTTTGAGGGCGGCGACTCGCTGTTCGATGGTTGGGTGAGTGCTAAACAATCCACTTACTTTTTGCCCAAACGTTTGCTTGGGTGGTGCGATAAAAAAGTGATTGGTAGCGGTGGAGTAATGTGAGCTAGGCACCGGGCTGGCGTATAGTTTTTCAAGCGCATGCACAAGTCCATCAGGATACCGAGTGATGGTAACCGCAGTAGCGTCAGCCAAAAACTCCCGTGAGCGGGACACTCCCATTTGTATCAATAATCCAACAAATGGTGCAAAAATCAACAGGGCGATAAATAGTATCATGCCAAATGGATTTTTGCTATCATTGTCATTATTTCCTCCGCCAAAAAATGCGAGCCGTCCACCAATATCCGCGATAAATGCAATGATACCGGCGAGCACTGACACCACTGTCATAACCAAAATATCTCGGTTTTTGACGTGAGATAGCTCGTGCGCAGTGACACCTTCGATTTCGTTGCGGTCTAGAAGATTTATAATGCCTTGATTGAAGCAAATTGAAGCGTGCTCAGGGTCTCGACCACACGCAAACGCATTGGCTGACTCATCAGGAGAAATATATATTTTTGGGGTGGGGATACCTGCGATTTTACTTAAGTTTTGCACCATTTCATAAAGTTCGGGTGAGTCTTCAGGCTTTACTGGCTGTGCACCGACTGAAGAAAGAGCGATTTTATCTCCAAACTGATATCCGACAAATCCTTGTCCAAGTGCCAGCAGCAGCCCGATAAAGGCAAGCCACGGCATGTTGAAGTACAGTCCTGCGGCATAGCAAATACCGGTGACAAGTGCCGTAAACAAGATGATAAGTATCCAAGTTTTGCTAACGTTTGAGGAACTCTGGGAATAAGCTGATTTCATAAATATAGGGTTACCATTTTTTAAATACTCGCTTGGTCTGGATATACCATTGTGGCAAAGTGCGATAAAACTCGACTTGATTTATCGTAAATTCCGGGAGAGTAGTATTGATGTTAAAAATTCGATTTGAGTAGTTAATTTCTTGTTGAGATTGGTAAAGTGTCATCACAACGGCTTCATTTTTGAAAAAGTCAATAAGCTGAGTTTTTGCAGTAGCGTCAGCACCGTTTGAATGAGTATACAGATCTAGGTTTTGATTGATATTGTACTGAGCGATACGATCATTTGACGGAAGCGATACGAGGTTTCGCTTTTTGGCAGAATATGCACTCGAGATATCGCGGGAAACAATTCGATTTGAGAGCAACGCAAAGTGATAATCGCGGCTGGCCAGTGAATTTTGCACCTCAGTTTCATCGGCAGTAATTACCAAATCTATGCCAATCTGGCTTTTAAAATAGGTCTTGAGATCCTCCAAAATTGGCAAATACTCCCGTGACGCAATCATCTTGAGACTAAAGGGCGCTGCAGTACCGATACGCAGTGATTTGCCGGTGGTATCACTATCGAGGACGTATACTTTATCAAGCAACGTCGCTGGATTTGTAGGGCACTCAAGCATGGCAGATGTCTCAAGCTCTGGCGGTAATAACTTTCGATCTTGTGGGACTGGCACAAAAAAACGATTGGCGGTTGGTGAGGAAAATTTGTATATATTGCAGGCGATGTACCTTCGCAGAGATTGGTTGATAAGATACCCGTCTTCACCTTTACGGATATTGAAAAAAAGCTGGAGATAGGTGTTTTGCGGGATGATTTTTTGGTTGAGACTTGGCAATGCAGTGCGTACATCGGGTGGCGTGATCAGCAACCCTTGATCGTACGTGCGAGTAAAAAGATCAACATCTTTGTCGGTGGCGGCCTGAGCGAGTGTGCGAGTTTTTGAGTCAAGCTTTTGTGCAGTCAACGCATCGTATTTGTAAAGCGCATAGCGAGTAACGCTTGGCATTTTTCGTCCTACAGCTGCGTAATTATTGACAGACGAAGGGGTTAAAATTACAATATTGTTTTCACCATTTTTTTGGACAGGATTTTGAATATTTTTTTGTTTGGTCGAGTCGATGTCTTGAATTTGTTCAGGCAATATCCACTGACCAGATGTGACTTTAGGATGAGCTGATTTGAGCGATACAAATAATCCATCGTTGTTTTGATTTTCAAAAAATGCTCGGGAAATAGGTGGTATATCAAGCTGGTACAGTGCCTGAGGCGACGAAACGGTAAATTCAAATGCACAATTTGTCGGGCTAGTGATACTGAGTGTGACATCCTGCACAAGGCTGCGATATCGAGGGTTTCCGCGTTGTTCTTTGAGACGGTCGAGTGTGTATGATACATCGTCGCAAGTCAGTGCAGAATTGTCGCTCCACTTGGCATCAGCACGCAATACAAGGTTTAGCTTTTTATAGGCATTTTCTGTGCCATCACTGATTTCCCAGCGGGGTGCTTCCTTGAGTAATATCGGACGGATGGTTGTGCTCTCAAATGTGGAAGTAAGTCCATTGTTTTGCTCAACTTCATACAGTGGCGCATATAGAAGTGAGTTGATTTTGCGTTCTGGCTGATTGTTTTCGCGTCTGGTGAGCGCATCGGATCGATCGAGTACGGGGTTAAACAAGTTCATTTGTCCACCAACTGTTGCCTCGCGCAGTACGCCACCACTTGCCTCAACCTGGGTTGTAAATAAAAAATATGCACTTACTGCTGCCGCTGTTGTACTCAAAAGTAAGCCAATGGTGATCAAATATAACGCAAGTTTGAGGGAGTTTTTACTCTCTAGTATCGCGCGA
>JAYUUP010000074.1:0-3428 GCA_043754825.1 bacterium
GCTATCACGAATAGTATAATCATATACCCATGGAAAGTACCCAATGTCGCGTTTGATAGGATCGTTGGTGACTTTATTGTTGACTTTTACATAGTAGCCACGTTTACCGTCATTGTAAGTGAGTACGTTGGCGCTTTCAATTTTGTAGTCTGGACGAATAGTTGATATTTGATTGATCTCAGGTTTTGCAGTATCTTGAGATACAAACGCATCAGCGGCAGCGACACCGGCAAAGTAAATTGGTACAACGGCAATTATAACTATTATGATAAATAGCCACACAATTTTCTTCAATCCCCAAAAAAGTTCGGCGCGCGCCTTTTCAAATTTGAATTGAGTAGAGTCTAATACGGTGGACATAGAAGTTTTATTGATTTTTATCGATACTACACATCTCGGTTTTTAGGCACCAAAATACCCGTTTTTCAATGCGAAAATCTACATAACTAACTAGAGCATTTTTCTCATCTTTGGCAAGCGAAGTTTGCGTCCAGGTAGTGCGCAGTCGCTCCCGCTGCAACGTCTTGTCAAACGCCTGATAGTCAAACAGTAGTACTGTGCCTCGAGTCGTCGTCACTACAATATCAGGATCATAATCCGAAAGAGAAGAAAATGCTACTGCAGCAATTGGTATTGAGAGGTCAGCCAGCCATTGTTTGAGCAATTGAGCAAACCAAATTTTTTGCAGTTGAACCGGGTGTTTTTCAAGTTGTAACGTTTCTTTGAGTGTGCCTTGAGTGACGATGAGTGGGGAGATCACATCGATCACATTTTTACGGATATGAGTTGAGTCGGTGCCGAGCAGAGTTCCATTTTGGGCTAGTACAACGTATTGCTTTTCACCAGAAATAGTCAGAGCGAGAGTCGCCAATGCTGGATCGGTTTGTACCAGAAGCGTCGTTTTATCAGTCCATTCCTTGGAGGTCAAGGTCACTTTTGAAAATAATGGGTTTTGGGCAATAGATTCATTGATAGCGTTTTGATTGAGAAACCAGTAGTTATTGAGTGGTAAAAATCCGAGTAAATTGCGAGATTTAATATCATTCACAAGTGTTTGCGCACCAGTATCACCGATAAATGAGTCTGGTGTCGTCTCAATAGTGTATTTTTTGAGGTAAAATGTCGAGTCAAACACTGACAGATACACGATAAATATGATTAGTGCGAGACCAATCAAGCTCAACGCAAATCGATACGAATACCGTACAATCGGGAGGGCGGCAAAGCCGAGGCGGATGCTGTGCAAGTAAAGCGGGATCAAAGGTACGCTTTCGCGAGTTTGACGCAATGAAATCCCAGGTTTTTTAATTGGTTTTGGTGCGCGTGTAATTCCACCCATTTGTTTAAATACTTTGGTGGGCTCCGGGTTTTTGAGTGATTGCGGGCGAAAAACTTTGGACGATGCAACACTTTTTTTCAGCGGTTTTTTAGAGAAAAATGCCATAGTTAGAGTGTTAATTGTTGCCCACTAGAAAGGGTGATTTTTTTGAGATTCAATAAAGTATGTTCGGCACATACCAGATAAGATTTTGCATTTTTTTGTACGAGAGTTCCCACGATTTCGTTAGCATTTGCGGGTAGATAATTTCCGACCTCGTCAAGCCGCGTCAAACCGGGATATTGCGTGATATAAACCCGGACAGTCGGAAAATGAACATATGCGCGAACAACATTTTTTAGAGCACTTGCTGTGGTAGTGCCAATATCAATCAATCCTGCATCTTTGGTGATAAAGTGGGTGTAGGTAGCCGCAGACTCATCTTGTACGGTTGCTACAAAACTACCGAGTTTAGCTTGTATCTGCAGATCAATCGCCTCAAAAATAGTGTCACATCCAAGTGTCACCGCAGTATCGATAATACTATCAAACATGTCATTGGGAGAGATGGCAAATGGTTTTTGCAACAGTATATCACCTGTGTCCATGCCGGCATTCATCGCGATCCAAGTCAGCGCCGTACTTGATTGATCATCCAAAAGGGTGTATTGTACCGGGGCAGGTCCTCGATATCGCGGCAATAGCGACGGGTGCCAGTTGATCCAGCCAAATCGCGGTGCATCGAGAGCCCACTGTGGGATGATATGCCCGTACGATGCTACGATTATCAGATCAAGCTTTGCCAATATCGGCACAAGCTCGCTTCGCATTCCCCGAAACGAATCAGGTATTATCAATGAAATTGTGTGCTCTTGCGCAAATTGATATAAATTATTGATGTGTGTTTTGCCACGATGTGTGTACGGTGGTTTAGTACCGATTGCGGAGAGTTTGATCTGGTAAGGTAGTGTGTTTTTATTGGACTCGGCGAGTGTCTCAAGCATGGGCATCACAAAATCAGACCCTGAAAAAAATCCAATAGTGAGAGTGGTTGGGTACTCAGCCGCATTCATATAGATGTAGTCAAACAACAGTCAGCCTTCTTGTCCACCCATGCTAAATATAAAGCGAGTAACTTGATTTTATAAAGTGATATATTTATAGTACATTTTTTTAATTTGACCAACAAAAAAAGTAGCTTTTGCTACTCAATTTATGTTTGACTCTTTGAAAATGTATGGTGGACCCAGTCGGACTTGAACCGACCACCTCCTGAATGCAAATCAGGCGCTCTAGCCAGATGAGCTATGGGCCCATGAGTGTTAATCAAATCTACTATGTCAAAACTGTCAAGAAAGGTGGGGCGAATGACGGGAATCGGACCCGCGACATTTGGAACCACAATCCAATGCTCTACCACTGAGCTACAATCGCCACTACCTACAAATCAAGCGTATTTGGCCCATTTTGTCAACCAACGCCAAAAAACGGTTGCCCAAAAGCAAAAGCCTGAGTATACTACTACACAAAAGAAGAAATATCATGAAACAACAATTCTTCAGATGGTGCAGCGCCCTGATCTTAGCAGGGATTTTGCTGCAGTCAATAAGCACAATTTTAGAGACGGTGCCGGTGAGTGCAGCGCCAGATTTGGTTATCCCAACTATCCCTTTTTTGGAGCCACCAACATTTAACCCAAACTACTTGATGTCAAATGAGGATTTTCGTTCTAAAAGAGTTTTTCCGACTGAAGAATCAGTACAAAAATATCTGGAAGATGTTAATTCAGATCTTAAAGATTACAAAGAAGCAGGGAAATTGGCGAGTCACTGGATATTTCAAATGTCACGAGGTAATTACAGCCGAACAATGCGTGCAAATCCACAGCTTAACCCTGGAATGATACTTGCCCTCATACAAAAAGAGTCAGGCTTACTTACTATCAAAAAATCAAATAAAAACTATGCTACTCTTCTCACACAGGCTACTGGTTATGCATGTCGAGATGGAGAAAAGTGCAAAGGTGGAAAATTTGCATCATTTCGAGGACAAGTGATGGGAGCTACATGGCAGATCGAATATGGATTTAATCATGCAACTGACAATGTTT
>JAYUUP010000075.1:0-3353 GCA_043754825.1 bacterium
CTTTTTCACCCTGGGCACCATCTTTACCTCCAACTCCCGACACACCTCGCTGCCCTATTTCTCCTTGGTTTCCTTTTTCACCCACTTTTCCATTTATTACACTGGCTTGACTGCTACTATTGGTTTGTCCCAATGCATTTTTTACAGATTCCGGATTAATCGCATAAATACTCCCGAACGCCAACAACAATAATATAATGATAATTATGATCAATAATATCGTGCGTACCGTGTTACGACGATGGTGTTCTTCGCGATAAGGAGGAGTTGGTGGTTGTGATACTGGAGTAGTGGACTGAGGAATGGTGGTATAGTTCATATAAATACGTGGAAAATGCTTGTATTGATACAGTATACTTTATCCTGATCGCATTGTAAAAAACTACGGCCATTGCATAAATATTACTACCAAAGAGCATTGTACCCCATCAAAATAGTTATCCACAACTATGCATAACAGCACTTATCCACAGTTTTAATCCACAAACACAGTACTTATACTAAAAAAATCGCCCCTGTGGATAACCTTATTGTGGTAGTTTTTCAGCCTCCACTTCCTTTACAAATACCTGAACGAGTACGGGAGCTTGTACCTGTCCATAAATATAAAAACTCTTGAAAAACTGCTGCAAAAATGCCTCTACCGGAGGCTCTCGTGATTCAGTATCATCATCCTCGTACTCAGTACCAGTCAACAAAAAATTGGCAACGTTAATCATCTTGCCATCACGGATATTTTGTACAAAGACGCTACCAACTTGCGCTCCGTCGAGTTGTTTTTCCACGATCAGCGTGACGAGGTCGATATCCTCAGGTTGTGGCAACACCACGCGTTGATGAGAAAAGTTGGCTCGAAACATCTGTGCGAGCAGTCCTTTACGATCGCGCCAAAACGCCGCTAGTTCATAGTTTTCGAGTCCGATTGCCCACTGAATTTTTTGCTGAATATACTCCTCGACTTGCTCGTGTTTGCCGCAGAGCACATTTTCGATGAGCCGCAGACGAGTTTCGTATTCCGTACGAGTTTCATCGCCAACGCAGATACCGTTGCACATACCGAGTGATCGATACGCACAGGGTTTACCATCGATTTCTCGCTTGTCACAGTACGGAAATATCATCCGCAACGTCCGCAGTATGATTGCCAGGCGCGCCCGCGAGTAAAATGGCCCATAATACGTACTGCGTGGGTGTATTTTTTTGCGCTCGATCAAAATAGTTGGGATTTCATCCTCGTAGGTAAACCGCAAATATAGGTAATTCTGCTCGTCTTTGAGCAAGATATTGAACTTTGGCTGGAGATTATAAATCAGATTTGCCTCGAGCAGCAAGCTTTCTTTTTCAGTCTTAACGATAGTGTATTCAATCCGCGCAATTTGGTTGATCAGCAAATAATGCCGCTGTGACCGCAGTTTACTCTCTTGAAAGTAGCTTGAGACCCGGTTTTTGAGACTCTTGGCTTTACCGATATACAACAAGTCACCATTTTCACTATAATACCGATATACCCCCGGTCGACCCGGTAAATTTTTGAGAACATCACCAAATCGTTCGCGCTGGGCCTTGATACTCATACCCAGAAACGGTATTTATTGATTGATGTAAAAAAGGTTTACAAATCGCAGGATTACAAACGCCGCAATCAGTACGACCGTCATATTAACGATTGTTTTTTCCAACCCACGTCTGGTGAGATAAATCTCGTCTTTTCCGCCAAATGTTGAGGAAAGTCCTACTCCGCGGTTCTGCAGTAATATAAAAAATGCCGCAAAAACTAGGCAAATTACCTGTGCTAGCTGAAGATAGTGATTGATCATAATAAAAGGGGTTTACTCAAAATGCACAACAGTGTCAATACTTGGAAAGTTGTTGAGATATTTGGCAATTTGTAGATTGGTTTCGTCTCGAGATAGTGTAGCAGTGACTTGATTTACTCCTCGTTTCCATTCACCATTTTTGTATTTTTGCATGTTCTCAAAAAAATCTGTGAGGTCTTTGAGAGTGTGTTTTGGCAAGTCCTCGATAGTTTTAATATCGTCAAATCTTGGGTCGCTCACGGGTACTGCCAGTACTTTGGAGTCGAGCTCGCCACTATCTATCATCTGCATCATCCCGATAGCGCGGCACGGAACCACCGTCATTGGTGGCACCGGATTCGTCATAAACACAATCGCATCGAGTGCGTCACCATCCTCTGCTTTGGTCGACGGGACAAATCCATAATTACCTGGATAAAATGCCGCACCGTACAGCACTCGATCTAAAAATAAGGCCCCCGTCTCGGCATCAATTTCGTATTTGTTTTGCGACCCATATGGTATTTCAATCACCACATTAAATTTTTCGACAGACCCTGATGGCAAAAAGTAGACATTGTGCGACATAATAAGCTTTTTTTATGCAAACAGGACAAAACTGTCAAATGAGAGTCATGAAGCAATCTAGTACCAGTACTTGTCTATTTCTTGACGCTCGAAGGTACAACTGGTGCAACAGGCGCAGCTGGTGCAGTCGGCGCTGCAGGTTTTGCTGCCGCTGATGACGAGCTTGTGGTATTTACAATCGGTGCGACATTGATGATTTGATTTGCTGACTCTCTAAAAATAATCGCGCGGTATGAGTATACTACGAGTTTATCTCCATTATCTGCATTTTTATAAAACTCGGGATTGGATTTTTTGACGGTTTCTACGTCTTTGATCTCAGCAACAGCAGGATCTTCAGTGCCCTCGACGAGCAAGATTTGCTTAATTTTTGATACGGTAGTTTTTGCTTGTTCTTCAGTAGTGACACTTGCGGTATCAGATAAACTGGCTTTCCCCGGCTTAAAGTACATGACTGCTGCGAGTGCCGCAAGTACGAGCGCCGCCAACACGACTAAAATTACGATATAATTTGGTTTTTTATTTCTGATAAGGGTGTTCATACCCACTCTTTTTAACTACTGATACAAACATGTCAAGCCGTAAAAAAGCCCACCGGTGAGGGTGGACTAACCTGAGTATCGTGAAGCAAGCATGCATCGTTGCCCTACAAATTGGAAGACATGCAACTGATCATCTATGTATTTTAGCACTCGAATATTGCTAGGAAATTGTACGCTAAAGTGTATTTCTTCCAAACTCAAATCTGACTCAATCGCATCAGCCATAAATACCTGGTGACCAAGCAATAATTTACGCGCAAATACTGCAATCCACGAAGGTTTATCGTGAGGATTGTAGACCATTTCGTTGGAAATATTTTGTATCAAATAGTTTTTTACGAGTATTGGAGTGGGTCGAAGCACTCCATTTACATCATATTGATACCGCAATCTTACATCGCTGCAGTTGAGTGTTATCAGGGCAATA
>JAYUUP010000076.1:0-10084 GCA_043754825.1 bacterium
GCTCGAGATTGACAAGGTAGCGAGTCATAGCAGGACCAGAAAGCTGAAAAATACCCATCGTACGACCTTTGGCAAGTAGTGAAAATGATGGTGCGTCGTGCACATCTACATCAAATATATCTATTTTTTTAGCTCGTCTCTTTTCAACCAAATCAACTGCATTTCCAAGGATAGAAAGATTGCGGATACCCAAAATATCGAGCTTGATAAGCCCTGCTTTTTCACTATTTCGCATATCGTACTGGATAATCGGCATCACGTGATCACTATCCCACTTGAGCGGCGCGAAGTCACTCATCGGCGTCGGCGAAATCACTACTCCGGCAGCGTGCTGGGACGCATGGCGATAGTTTCCTTCGAGTATTTTGGCGATATTGATAATACGCTGCACCTCTGCGTCAGTTTCATAGACTCCGCGCAACTCATCGGACATCGCCATCGCCCACTCAAACGTGGTTTTTTTACCTTGGGGCGCAGTTGGAATCAGCTTGGAGAGAGTATCACATTTTTTGTATCCAACTCCGAGCACTCGTCCAACATCACGCACTGCGGCACGCGGCAGCATTGTTCCAAAGGTGATAATTTGTGTTACTTTGTCAGCGCCCCACTTTTGCTTGATATACTCAATTACTTCGTGTCGGCGATCATCGGCAAAGTCACCATCGATATCGGGGGCAGATGGACGCAGTGGATTGAGAAAGCGCTCAAATGGCAGATTGTACACGAGTGGATCAAGGATATTGATGTTGTTGAGCCAGCCAACGAGTGAGCCTGCAGCTGATCCACGTGTCGCGGCGACAATACCATTATCACGACAAAATTGCATAATATCACCGAATACTAAAAAATACGATGGATACCCCTTTTGGATGATTATCCCGAGCTCATACTCGATACGCTCGACATATTCTTGGAGTGGATGCACCAAAAAGTGATCTTTTTCATATTTTTCCACCACATCTTTGGCAAGTTCAAATGTTGCCGCATCTCTCTTGAGTTGGTCGAGCTTTGAATAGGGATATCGCGCCTCCCACTCTACACGATCTAACTTTTCGTGATGAAATTTGATTAAAAAATTGAGGTAGGTGTCCCACACTAATCTCCCATTATAATCTTGAGCGGCAGGCAAATCATAATTTGGAAAAAACGCCTCATCCGCATGCTTATCAAAATCAAATCGTATCTGCACATCGATCAGCGCTTCTAAATCAGTAGTTTCGAGCGCCTCCGGATAATCAGCAAATAGTGTTTTGAGCTCCTCCACGCTATACAGATGCTGCGAGCGTGGCTCAGTGATCGTATCGAGACGACATTGTGATTTTATGGCACATATCACCCGATATGCCTCGGTTTGCGTAGCTTCAAGATACCGCGGAGCCGATGAGACGATAGTGCGCAGTGTGAGCTCTGTACACAGCTTTGTGATGGCGTCGTTGCACCGTTTAGTCTCGCATTCATCAAGCTCAGCAGTGGGAAACAGCAACTCTACCAGCAGTTGAGTAGGTCCCAATTTGGTTTTGTAATGAGTCAAAATTTCACGTGCCATTTCAGTTTGGTTTTGAATAATACAATTGTAAAACTTATGTCGTTCATGACACAGTACCAAAAACATACTTTCATTATCACCGATTTCCTGCACAACATCATCGAGTGTGATATGATAGCAAGGCGTTTCTTGCTCAATACGTGCTTTAGAGATGATGCGCATGAGTTGGTGATACCCAATATTATTTTTAGCGATCAATGCAACATGCCCAAAGTCGGTTTCATTTTCTCGGGACGCGCCATGAAGTCCATCGTAAATGCACAAAGTCACCCCCACAGTTGCCTTTATATTTTGGTATTTTGCACCATCGAGCCACTCCACAAACCCACTTCCCGTATCAAAATCAGTCAATGCCAGCGTTGTAAATTCTGCTGCAGCTGCCCCAGTAAGAAGTGCAGGAATCTTTGGAACTGCCTTAAGAAGTGAGTGATGGGAATACGATCGGATAAGCAACATAATCAGTCTAAAGCAGACTCCAAAACGCCGCTCTTGTCAAACTTGCAGGACTCACGTAGCTTTGATGAAAATGGAAAGTCTCTTTGTTACAAAACTACCTAAAAAACGTCGTCCTTGGCTTGTTTTAATCGTTTTTACTGCATTTTTATTGATATTATATCTCTCGCCACAACTGTATTTTTACGTGCGTCAGCTAAAATCAATTATTTCATCTGCCTCGCCGACTACCGCTATTGTGTTTGGGGCTGGTTTAAGTGATGGGAAACCAGGACAAATCCTTAAAAAACGACTCGATCAAACTGTAGAATTATACAATACTAAAAAAATTGATACCATCTTGGTTAGCGGTGACAATCGCAGTATTTACTACAATGAACCTGAAGCGATGCGTCAGTATTTGATACAAAATAATATACCTGAAAATAAAATTGTTGTTGATTCTGCGGGACTTCGAACCAATGACACCTGTTGGCGTGCTAAAAATGTCTTCAAAATAAATCGAGCGTATCTTGTGACCCAAGGATTTCATCTGCCGCGTGCCACCTACCTCTGCAATCATTTTGGTATCGACTCAGTACCTATCAGTGCTCCTGATACTACCCTACCAACAACCTGGTACGGATTTTGGCGAGAAACAGCCGCATCATGGGTAGCATTGTTTGATGGAACTACCCCTAGTGCCACAGTGTCTGGAAATGGTAGAGAAACCCCAATCATCGAGTAAAATTCTCACTCCTGCCACGACTGAGCCAGCGTTTTCTCAACATATTTTTTGAGGCGTGTAAACTCTGGTTTTTCTGTGTCTACTGTCTCTACTACCGCGTGTAGTTCTTCCAGTTTTCTAGCTGGCATACGCATGAGAGCACCAAAATCGCCTTCAAATCCTGACTGCTCAGTACCAAATAGGCTGCCTGATCCACGAAGTTCGAGATCTTTTTGCGCCAAGAAAAACCCGTCGTTGGAGTCTACCAGGTATTTGAGTCGATTGGAAAACGTTGCGCCTTGAGTCGAGGTGACCAACACACACTCATTGATTTTGTAGTCATTGCGCCCTACTCTACCACGGATTTGGTGTAGTGCTGCCAGTCCAAACTTTTCCGCACTCAGTATAATACAAAGTGATGCTAGCCCCACATCTACTCCCACTTCAATCACGGTTGTTGCAACCAATATATTTTTTTGGCTGGACTCTTTAAACTCGATCATGGTTTGCTGTTTGGATTTTTCTTTACCATGAGTGATCAAAATTTGGTTAGCAAAATGTTTTTCGAGTTCAGCTGCTGCTTTTTTGACCGACCACACCAGTTCATTTTCTTCGTCCTCCACACGAGAGCACACCACAAAAACCTTGTGCCCATGCTTCAAGTGTTCAGCAATCTTCGGGAGGACTATCTGCTCAAATTTGTCTTGCGAGGTAATCTGGGTCTCAATATGACTTCGCCCTGCCAAACGATCTAAAAACAATGGTT
The DNA here is from genome assembly GCA_043754825.1 of bacterium. Lineage (GTDB taxonomy): Bacteria > Patescibacteriota > JACMRA01 > JACMRA01 > JACMRA01 > JAYUUP01. The sequence continues at coordinate 3,472 of JAYUUP010000076.1, forward strand.
TAAGTGAGTCGAGTGCTGACAATGCGAGCGTACGAGGTATGGGCGTCGCCGTAAATGATACAAAGTGACTTTGCACCTCAACTTGGCCTTGTTTAGAGAGTTTTTTGCGTTGTTTGACGCCAAATCGATGCTGTTCATCGGCGAGCACCACATCCGGCTGCACGATATCTTGAAACAACAACGCATGCGTTCCGATCCACATAGTACGACTCATCAGATCTTCAAGCGATACCCCTATCTTTTTACTCACTGCAGCATGTTTTTTATGCGCTGGATCGATCAACTGCGACCACTCCGTTTTAGTGAGCTCAACTCCGTTGATAACACAGCGTTTTCCTGCAAGATAAATAGTATGCAGCCATGACAAACTAAGCCTCTTTTTGAGTATTTCAAATGCCAAATAATGTTGATATGACAAAATCTCAGTTGGTGCGAGCAGTGCCACCTGCCCTCGCTCGACTCCATGCAAAAAGCCAATCGCCGATACAAATGCCACGATTGTTTTGCCACTCCCGACATCCCCAATTACAATATGATTTGCGGCGCGAATAACAGTCATCTTTATACTATTTTTAAATGTTTTTTTGTCTTTTGACAATGCTTTTTGCGTCAGGTATACTGATGATATCATGCTTTTTCTTGGTATTGACGGTGGAAGTACTAAACTCGATTTTTCTCTAGTCGACGAACAAGCGCGTCAGATATTTTCCTGCCAAATTACCAAAGCAAGTAATCTCAAATACGTTGGCGCCGCCACACTCATTGCCAATCTAGACGAAGGCCTCAATCTCATAAATAATGCGGGTATTTCACTCAATCAAATTAGCTGGGTGTATGCCGGTATCGCCGAATGTGCTCCAAAAAATCCGCACCCACAATTAACTCAAGTTTCTCAATGGTTTTTACAAAAGTTTGGTACTCATTTTACACTCGAAGACGATCAATATAGTGTGTTTCGCTCACTCAGTACTGGAGCTACTGGTATTTTAGCAAATGCGGGCACCGGCTCAAACCTAAATTATTTTTCACAAACCACCGAACAAACTATCAAAAGTATAGGATTTGGTGGACGTGATTTTGGAAAAGCACTCTTGGCGTTGTGTTATAACGGGGTTTTTACATCTGGGCACCCGGTATACGAGGCGTTGCGCAGTCATGTGTCCCAAGATCCCATTGAGTATTTTGACTCACTCCAGGGACGTAATTTTGTGATCAACTCTAGTATCACTACTCTGCCCAAGGTAGTACAAAAAGCGTACGATGCCAATGAACTGTCAGTACGCACCGAACTACACCCACTATTAGTGACCATGGGTACTCGTTGGGGCAGTAAAATTAGCGCCTATTGCCTTTCAAATTTTGGTTTTTCTCCTGACGATACTTTTGAAATCGTGCTACGTGGTGGACTCTGGAGCTGGGCGGTCATGCGCACCGTAGCCACCCAAGATGTTCTCAAAACATTTCCACACGCTCACATTTTGTACGATCAAAATATCCCTGCAGTGAAAGGGTGCACGTATCTAGCAAAACAATACTTTGATGCACAAAACTAGTGAGCTGCCTCTGCCAATTCTGCTGACTTTGTACGCTTGGGTGGATTGACAAAAAGCGAACTCACTCCAATCACCAACACAAAAAAGGCAACGTTGTACCAGAGCGCATCTTTGTTTCCTCGAATTACACTTTCATCAACTGCTGTTTTGACATCTTTGCCGACTTGTCCAAATTGAGTAACGTCGTTTACTAGTCCAAATGTCGAGATATTATCTTTATTTTTGCCAAGACATGGGAGTTCATTTGCAACGCGTGGTCGGTAAAGATTGGCAGTGTCTGAGAGATACGTACTACAAATTTCTTTATATTTTGGGGACATCACTGTGCTTTTATCGATTTGTGCGGGTACTGCATTTGAAAAACTAGTCAAAAACACAGTTCCAATCACTGCAATTCCCATTGTTTGCCCAAGTTGACGCACCATCGAAATTACACCCGAGGCTTCACCATATTGCTCCGGCTTAACATTAGCGAGTGTAACTGAGGACAGTGGCGCCGTGATCAGCCCAAATCCAAACCCAAATATTGCAAATCCGGGCGCTAAGTCCCACACATCAGTCGAGACTTTGAGAATATAAAGTATATAAAGCACGCCGAGTGTCCCGAGCGAAAATCCAAACTGAATCAAATACTTTGGCTTAATACGATTTGAGAGGAAACCTGCCAAGGGCGATGCGACAAATGCTGCTAGAGAAAATGGTAAAAACGCGAGCCCACTTTGCAACGCATCTTTGCCTTTGACTACTTGCAAAAATGTCGGAATCGTAAACACAAATCCAGTCTGTCCAATAGCCAGCGCGATCGTCACGAGCATACCAACATTGAGATTGCGATTTTTGAAAAGTGAGGCTGATACAATTGGTTTTCGACCACGCTTTTCGACCTGAGATTCCCACCAAAAAAATGTTGCAATCAATAGTATTCCAATGATAATCGCGTAAAAGCTAATCGACAGATCACCCCACAGCGTGTATAGCTTACCGTCCAAAAACTCGTAGGCTTTTTTTGCCTGTACTAGCCCATATTCACTCGACTCAATAATTCCATATACTAGCGATCCAAATCCAAACGCCGAAAGCACAATACCCCCATAATCAATATCTACCACCACTTTTTTACCATCATCATGCGGATCTGACGGGATAAATCGTGAGAAAAGCAAGATAAACGCGACGATAAATACATTAATTAGAAATGCCCAGTGCCATCCAAAACCGGGAGTTGACGTAAAATACCCACCCAATATTGGTCCAATCGCCGCCGAGGTTCCCGCGGTCATACCCCAAATTCCAAAGGCGATATTTCGCTCCTTTCCCACAAAGTTTGCGATGAGCAGCGAAGTGGTAGCTGGCAACATCAATGCCGCACCTACACCTGCGATTATCGAGCGACCCAGTGTCAAAATCTCAATGCTATTTGCCAGAGACGCAACATATGACCCGATTGCAAAAAACACCGCACCGAGTATAAACATGTTTTTCTTGCCAAAAAAGTCACCAAGTCGTCCACCGGTAATCACCAACGACGCTACAACCAAAGAGTAAATCGTACTCGACCACTGAAATTGCTTAAGGTTTGTATCTAAATCTTGGATAATTTGTTTTTGTGAGACATTGAGCACCGTGGCGTCGATGATAATGATTGCCAGTGCCAGTGAAAGCATGACAAGTCCAAACCATTTACGTCTATTTGACTGTGGTTTTGTCTCATATTTTTGTGCGTTTAGTATTTCTTGTGCAGCTAGTTGCACTTGCTTTTCTTCATTAATTTTACCTGTGTGTGCCACCTCTTGCTGATGTGCAGCAACCGCTTCAACGACTTGTGTAGCACCAACATGTTTCTGCTCGAGTACCTTAGAAACCTTCTTGACTTTTTTGTTGACGAGACCTTTTTTTTTCTTTGATTGTGCCATAGTATGAATATTTAAAAAACTAACTACGAGTATTGAAATATATCAATACTTTTGTCAACGAAATATTATTTGGGTTTAGTGTAAAACCTTGATCCCAAGCTCTTTCATCTGACTCTCTCGTACTCCACTGGGCGATTTCATCATGAGATCAAAACCCGATCCATTTTTTGGAAATGCAAAGATTTCGCGGATATTTTCCTCACCAACCAGCACCATAAACAATCGATCTATTCCCCAGGCAAATCCTGCATGAGTTGGTGCGCCATAGCTGTATGCTTCTAGCATATGTCCAAACTTTGACTCAACTTCGTCGTCAGTATACCCGCAGATTTTAAATACCTCTCTAAGTGCTACTGGATCTTGATTTCTGACGCCACCTGAGAGCACCTCGTAACCATTTACTGCGATGTCGTATTGCTGAGCTTTGAGTGCCAACAACGCTTCTTCACCCTGGTTTTGAGCTTGTTGGAGTACTTCCAACCCTCCTTTCCATACACTAAATGGATTGTGCCCAAATTCGATTTTGCCGGTCTTTTCGTCTTTTTCAAAAAAGGGAAAGTTGTTGATCCACACAAACTGCATTACTTCATCATCGATTAGTTTGAGATGAGTACCAATATGTTTTCGCATTTCATGCTGAGCTTTGTATACTATATGCCGATTTTCGTTGGCAATAAACAATACTAAATCATTATTTTTTAGTCCTAAATACTGTTTGATTTCCGCTTTTTTTGCCTCGATTTCAGCTTCGGAGTCTGCTAAAAATTTAAATATTGGCGACTTCATTTCACTTTCACCCACTTGGATGTACGCGATACCCGGCAATCCAAAACTGCGTCCTATTTCTTGTACTTTATCCAAATCTGAACGAGAAAACTTGTCTGCACCACCAGGTACAATCAACGCCTGCACGCGAGCCGTATCTACACCACACAAATTTGCAAAAGCTCCAAATGCACTCTCTGCAAACAATGGCTTAACATTCTGCCATGCCAAATCATAACGTAAATCAGGTTTGTCACTGCCGTATTTTTCCAGCGCCTCAGCGTGGTCAATTTGGATAAAATCAGGCGACGCAAGTTTTTTTGTAGTAAATTTGCTAAACACTTCACGCACGAGCTTTTCTGACAACGCCCGAATATACTCTGGATCTGCCCAGGCAATCTCAGCATCAATTTGATAAAACTCACCGTAGGCTCGATCTGCCCGTGGATCTTCGTCTCGAAAACACGCTGCAATCTGAAAATACTTGCTAAAACCCCCAACCATCAACAGCTGCTTAAATTGCTGTGGCGCCTGCGGAAGCGCATAAAACGAACCTTGCTGGAGTCTAGACGGCACCAAAAAATCTCGAGCACCTTCAGGCGATGAATTAGCAAGTATTGGAGTTGCAATCTCTACAAAATCCTCGGCATCAAACCAATTTCGCACTTCCAAAAACATCTTGTGACGAGTTTTCATGAGTTTATGCAGCTTTTCTCTGCGCAAATCTAGGTAACGATACTTCAGCCGGATTTCCTCGCCCGCTAACTGGTTGTCATCGGCATGGATGTTAAAAGGCATCGGTTTTGCCATCGAGATTACTGTTGCCAACTCAATCATCAGCTCTATCTTCCCCGTTGCAATATTGGGATTGATGGCGTCGCTGGCACGCGCTTGCACGGTACCTTTTAAAACAACGGTGTATTCGTTGTGCAATGACTCACACATCGCAAATGCCTCTGCAAATAGTGTAGGGTTTGCCGTACATTGTAACAGTTCTCCATTCGACCGAACATCGACAAATATAAGCCCACCGTGATCTCGAATCGAGTGTACAAATCCCGCTATCTCAATATTTTTTTCTCCAATTTTTGAAGTTAACGATACAAAATCTGTGATATACATACTGCTGTTTTGACCTAGTTACACATTAAAGCATATTTTTGGTCAAGTAAGCTATTTTCGCATCAAATCTTTGACTGGTGCTTGTACGGCGTCTTGTATAAGTTTTGGAATATTACTATAATCTACCGACTGTTCAAGTGATGTGTAAAACCCAAAGTAAATCACGCACACAGCCAAATATACACCAATAGCGATCAGCAAAATTTTGTAAATCAGAGCAAAAAGTTGAGACATTTGCATTTATTATAACGCGATGATTTGAGCACTGTCAACTCCTTCAAAACCGAAACATAATACTCGCAATTCCATATATGATCGATATTCCCCACCCGAGTGCCGCGTACAATACCGCTCCTGCAGCGACATCTTTGATACGTTTGATCCGCTCATTGTACTCAGTATCTACGAGGTCGCACAGATGTTCAAACGCAGTGTTCATGAGTTCGAGTGCTCCCACCACCAACATCAACACGAGCGTAATAATCGCATACGACACTTTGCCGTTTTGCAAAAAATATACTGCTGAAAATATCCAAATAACCACCTGAAACCACAAGTTTTTTTCTGAAATAAATCCATAGGCTATTCCACGACTGGCATACATAAATGTCTTAAAAATATTGTAACGGACTGGTTTTTCCCGGGTAATCGGGTCTGAAAATGAGTTCATAATGGTTTTAGTGTCACGACTTGACAAAGTCATCGTTTTTGTTTTATTATCAGTCAAGTTTTCAAACGAAACATTTTATTTATATTATGGCAGAAGCATTTAACCGTGGTAAAAACCACATGAACGTCGGAACTATCGGTCACGTAGACCATGGAAAGACTACCCTGACTGCAGCGCTTTCGAGCCTTTTCTCCCCAGCAGGACAGAAAAAAGATTTTTCACAAATCGACTCAGCACCAGAGGAAAAAGCACGTGGTATCACCATCAACACGTCTCACGTCGAGTATGAGTCTGAAAAACGACACTACGCCCACGTCGACTGTCCAGGACACGCTGACTATGTCAAAAACATGATCACCGGTGCCGCACAGATGGACGCTGGTATCCTCGTAGTAGCCGCAACTGACGGACCTATGCCGCAGACTCGCGAGCACATCTTGCTTGCCCGCCAAGTAAACGTACCAAAACTAGTTGTATTTTTAAACAAATGCGACATGGTCGATGACGTAGACATGATCGACCTCGTCGAGGAAGAAATTCGCGACCTTTTGACTAAAAACGGTTTTGACGGCGCAAACGCACCTATCATC
>JAYUUP010000077.1:0-3282 GCA_043754825.1 bacterium
ATGCTTCGCTTTTTTTGCCGTGAGCTGAGTGAGTAGCTTTTGAGTTAACATTATGCCGGCACCTACTTTTTGGGAGGTTTGCATATTATGTACTTAGCAAATTTTTGATAATCTTGCAACTAATTTGCCAAAGTGTCTGGATTGTGCTAACAGTAGCTATCGCCAAGGAGGTGATAACATGAAGAAATGGAGTAATAACTTGCTCAAGATCACACTAGCTTTATGTTTTAGTAAGTACCAAACAAGGAGTAAAACGCTATGAAAAAAATCGTGTTGGGTCTTGCCCTGCTGGTGCTATTAATTTCAACACCGGTATTCGCTCGAGAGTTCATCAAAAATGGCAAGCAGATTATCGTATCCATCGCTGATCAAAAACTGTATGCGATACAAGATGGTGTTTTAGTTCGTCAGTCCAGTGCTACAACTGGTGCTAACTTTCCAAAAAAACATACGCCGGTTGGATCTTACAGCACAAATTCCTCAGGATTGTATCATAAATTTGTCTCTCCTTATGCAAAAGGAAGTCCGCTTTGGTATTCACCGAGCAATACTTACGGTCACCTACAAATCTCTAAAAATTTATATATTCATGATGCTGACGAGTGGCGCTCGTGCTACGGTATCAAGTGTCGACCAAACTATCTGTCATGGAATGGTGGCTCTCACGGCTGTATCAATGTACCGCGAGTATTTGCGCAGTGGCTTGTAAGCTGGACACCGATCGGTACTCCAGTCACGATTATCAGCGAGTCAATGAACTCTTATTTAAGGTATTAGTTGTGAGTATATCAAGAAAACTTGTAAAAGTTGGAGCGATAGTTACTCATTATAAATCTGATGAACAACATTACATTGTTACCGGTTTTTCATTTAATACTGATGATGACTACTGGCAAATCGATTATCGAAGATGCAGCTTCGCATTCGTTAAAAGAGGCAGGATACGTTTAAAAACTCTCAGATTTGGTCGAAAGTTTACGCGGCGCACTCGTGATTTTTTACAACGATTTACTCTTATTTTACACCTTAAAGTAAAATTCCGGATGATACTAGATAATTGATATTATCCCCAACTCAGGGGGATTTTTTTTGACATTTTTTAGGTATCGATACATACTAGCTTTCTCTTGTGGCTGGTGAAAAAAGTATGTTTGTAAAGAAAATCATCGTTGTAAACTTCAGTGGCCATGGCTCTACCACAGGCGATGAAACTATACTCAAAAATTCCACCTGGCGCTTTGATATCTTGCTCAATGTCGACGATAGCGGTGGACATACAGGTGTGCTAAATGTATGGCTACTACACCTCAACTCTCAACACAACGTGATCACCGAGATGTTTGGGATAGAGGATTTTGACAAGTACAATCTCCCGGTTGGTGATTTTCGCACAATTTTAGCGCGTTGGCTCTCCAAAGACACTGCAGCATACTCGGCTGATATTAGTGCTTTATTGCGGACACGTGTGCTGATTTCTCCAGATAATCGGGATGAAGAACTGGTACTCAATGGCTGCAAGATGCTACTAAAATACGCAGGTCTCAAAAAATATACGCAACTACTAGAGCACTATCTCAATGAATACTTTGCGTTTATCGACAGTACCGTATTTCAAAAGTATGCCGAAAAAGAGGAGGCGCGGGGGGTTTCCACTATCCACCATCACTCTGTCGGCAACTTATTTGTGCAATTTTTATTGTTTCTTAAAGACGGCGAATTATTTAATTTCTTACAGTCAATCCAATGGGTGCCAGAACATACTTTTTTTCAGTTTATCCACCCTACTCGGCTTGAACTCCGTGGTGAATATCACGCTCAAAACCTAGAAGTAACCAAAATCATCAGTGAAAAAGATATCGATGGCTGCGTAATCCCGCTCGACAACCTATACTTTGTAGATCCGCAAAAAAACCGCCGCTTCAAGACATTTATCCGTCCAATTCGTGAGATAGTATGGCGTAGCGATGCCGTGATTTCCTTTGCCGGCAGCCCTGCCAATCGCACCCCAATTTTCGAGCATTTTCAAAATACTTTGGCTGAGTATGACAAGCCTATTATCATGGTAGCAAACGCATTTTTAGGATCTATGGACAAGCCAATTCATGTGCAAATTCAAAATATATTTGACATGGGAATCGAGCCGATTGTCCTGACACCGATCAAAAATCCGATTGACTACATCCAGGATCACGAAGACGCGTTTCGATTTATCCAAAGCTACTCGCATGAAGGTAAAACACCATTTAATACGCATAATTTTTACGCTTGGCTCTCAAGTTTTACCCTACCAGATCTTATTTTTCCAATTCTCGATATCCATCCAAATAATGGTCTCAAGTACGATGGTGATCAAATTCGAGAATTTATAGAAAAGAAACTGAGTTAGTTTACTGCGGTTTACGGGCTAAAAAAGTAGTGCCACTTGTTTCAACAAATCGATCTTTGGTGATATTGAGGTCGGCGAGAAACTTTGTACCAGTACCCACTCTGATTTTACCTTGGGCGAAAAATACTGCACCAGAAAATATGTTGGTATCGCTTGCTGAAAGATCGCCGGTGATCGAGCTAATGGCTTGGTTGAGACGTACATTTGAACCGATAATTATTTGACCTGAAAGAGTGGTTATAGAGCCGTTTATCTTTACATTATCACCGATAAAAATACCTCCAGTAGAAGTTTGGATGTTACCGTTGACAACGCTATTTTTGGCAATACTGATATCTTGGGTGGTTTGAATTAAGTCACTATCAATAACAGGGAGAGTTGTGATCGAAGAAAATTGTGCAGAACTTGCTACACTGCGTGATGTAGTAGCAGGAACTTGAGAAGATGCAGTACGAGCAGAGGTAGCTATAAATGATGAAGCGGTACTTGAGACAATAGGCGCAAATGAAAATGAAACTGCCAACGCACTACTATTTGCATTGGACACTACTGCAGATTGAGAAATAGGTGCGCTGGAAGGTGACTCAGATTTGGCTGGTCTTGGAAATAGTGCTGCACTGAAAACTACGATGAGCGTCACGATTACTGCCGCAATGCCAACCCCTAAAAATAATTTATTTCGATCCATAATATGCACATACTAACTGGGCGTTTGGAGCCTGTCAACTACAACTCATAAGAGAGCGTGAGTACATCTTTGGAGAGTTTTTGCGACAAGAGTGTCCATTTTAACATGAGCTTATCGAGGTTTTCTACTACGACTTGCTCACCTGAATGCAGTGACTGTACAACATCGAGAGTCAGATGCTGGATAAACTTTGCTTTGATGAGCTGAT
>JAYUUP010000078.1:0-9729 GCA_043754825.1 bacterium
TGAGTGTTGAGACCAAATGCAGGACCTTCAGGAGTATTGATCGGACACAGACGACCATAATGAGATGGGTGAACATCACGGACATCAAAACCTGCACGCTCTTTGGTGATACCGCCAGGACCTGCGGATGTTAAAAACTGACGATCGTCGATTTCTGATAGTACGTTGGTTTGATCTAGAAAACGAGAGAGCTGTGAGGTGTTGAAAAAGTCCTCAACCATCGCGGTGAGCGGACGCATGTTGACGAGCTGTGCTGGGGTAAAGGTGTCGCTGTCCGAGTTGATCATGCGATCTTTAATATTGCGCACTACCCGAGCAAACCCTGCACGAAACGTCTTGCCGAGCCACTCTGATACTGTACGAACGCGGCGATTTGAAAGAGAGTCAATACTGTCTGACTCGAGGTTTTGCACTTTCATGCGAATAAGCTCCTTGATAACCAAGACAATTTCTTCAAAATCTAAAATCTTCTTGTAATTATAATGATTTGCATCGACTTTCGAAATGCGAAGTCGTGAGTCAAATTTATAGCGTCCTACTGCACCAAAGTCATATTTTTCCTCATTTTGGAAGAGCGACATGATATACTCGCGTCCTTGGTCTACCGAGATGATATCACCAGGTCGCAGTTTTTTGTAGATAGAGCTGACTGCTTTTTCCATGGTGTCGTCACTGTCCTTGGCAAGCGTTGCCTCGATATAGCTTACGCGTTCGTCAGTATCGACGTCCTTGAACATGTCGCGGATTTCATCTTCTTTAATGATACCAAATAGTCGAAACAGCTGAGTGACCGGAAATTTCTTTTTCTTGTCGATTTTGACAAAGATTTGATTGTTTTTGCCAATCATCATGTCAATCCACGATCCGCGGTTTGGGATAATCTTGGCAGCGTATACCAGCGATCCTTTTTCTAACTCTCGTTTAAATAGCAGTCCTGGTGACTTGACGAGTTGTCCTGCGACTACTTTCTGAGTTCCATTAACAACAAAGCTACCGCGACGAGTCATCATCGGAATTTTGCCGGCAAATACACGCTGAGTTTTCTTTTCGCCTGTGAGCTTGTTTTCTACGGTGACATTTATGTACAAGTTTGAACCGTAGGTGGAGCCTGCTAGAAGCGCGTCCCATTCGTTTCGATCTACCTTTTCGACGAAAAATTTTGGACCAAACGTGACTCGAAACCGATCTGAAACCGGGTCAATTACGGGTGAAAACTCTTTGAGGACTTGCTCAAGCTCTACGTCCCAAAAACGTTTGAAAGATTCGAGCTGAAATGAGTTTAAACTGGGAACCGGGTAACGCAATTGCTTTACACCGAACGTGTTTCTTTTGATTTGCTGCACTGCCATAGATAAAATGTGTGTAGGGTAACTAAACAAAGACAATTCATTTTGAGGCTTTTGTCAAGGTATTTTAAGATCGCGTTACATTGACGAACCTCACAAATTGCTTTTTACTTGCGACCATGAACTCGAGGGCACTCTCTGAAGGATTTAAAAATCTGGTCCGTAACATCTGGCTATCTACCACCGCAATCACGATACTGGTGGTGAGTATTTCACTCGTAGCCATCACTGGCATGGTACGCACCACCGCAAACACCGCCATAAACTACTACAATAAACAGATCACAATCCCGGCATACCTCAAAGACAGCCTGACTACTCCACAAATAAACACCCTCAAATCCCAACTCGAAGCACTGCCAACAATCAAATCAGTCGAACTGGTAACGAAAGAGCAAGAAAAAACCCGGCTTATCGCTGAAAACGCCACTCGCAAAGAAACGCTCGATGGACTCGGCACAAATCCCCTACTCAACTCATTTCGGATCTTGCCGCAAACTCCTGAGCTATATCCAGATGTTGCCAGTGCACTGACCAAAGGTAAATTTAAAGATAATTTTAGTGCGGTTGATCTGAAGGAAAATATCGTTGCCCAACTCAATCGAATTCGTGAATACGCCGATCGCGCAGGAATTATCATCATTGCGATTTTTTCGATTGTTTCGATCATGATTATCGTCAATATTTTGCGTATTTCGATACACAATTTTCGTGATGAAATCGAGATTATGCGACTAGTTGGTGCGACCAACGGGTATATCCAGCAGCCGTTTATTATCCAGGGATTTTTGTATAGCTTGATCGCAGCGGGTATTGTGGGTGCGTTATTTGTACCATTTATATACTACGCGGGCTTGCCGACCATTTTTAAATATCTCAATATTACCGAGGCAATACGCCGTGACGAAATTTCGCTCGAATTGTTTGGGGGACTTGGTATCATAATGCTGGTGACAATTTTTATTAGTATTATTGCGTCCTATCTTGCGACCAAGCGTTATTTAAAACTCTAGTGTTATGACCACCACATCAAAATCTCTCACTCCCCGTCAACGCAACCTTTTATTTGCATTGATCAAGGAGTATTGTGATAATAATGAGAGTATTGGGTCAAAAGAACTGGCCCAAAAGTATGGATTTGACTTTTCTCCAGCCACTATTCGCAATGAGCTCGCTGCACTACGTGCTATGGGGTATCTTTATCAACCATTTACTAACTCATCCTCACAACCAACCGAAAAAGCCTTTAAATTGTTTATAAACCGGCTTATTGACGGCATCCAGGTCTCGAGTCAGCAACAAACCAAACTAACCGACAAAATCAGGGAACTACAACACAAACAAACCGAGATGAACCGCGAAATTGCCAAACTACTGGCTGACCAAGTCGGTGGAGTCGGATTTTCACTCTCGCAAAACAATGAGTCAGTCAAAGGCATCTCAAATTTACTCAAACATGGAGGAGATGGCAAAATCTCAGATATCTTGTCATTTTTAGATAATTTGGATCAATACAAACAGTTTTTGTTGCCAGGTGCGACTGCAGTGATGAATGCTAGTGAGGGTGAGGTCACTGCGAAACTACACCATAGTAGTGTTATGAAAATGATCGTTGGTGATGAAAATCCGGTAGTACCACTGGGACGTGGATATGCCATGGTATCGACTGAAGTAATCCTCGAAAATGGAGAAAAGTCAGTGGTGGGCGTGATTACTCCAATTCAACTTTTGGCTAAAAAGAAAAATCTGCAGCTACTCGAGGCGATCAGCAAGGCATTTGGAGTTACGGCGCTCGAAGAAAAGAAACGTAAAAAGTAACTCAGCTTTATGCAACTCAATTTTGAGCAAAATATTTCACTTATTCCGTACTCTACATTTCGACTTGAAGCTACTGCTCGATTTTGTGTAAAAATTACGTGTGTTGAGGATTTACAACACTTGATGCAGAACGAGCATTTTATGCAATACCCACATATTATGATTGGGGGCGGCTCAAACATCGTATTTTGCAAAGATTACGATGGGCTAATTATTTTGAATAATATCTGTGGTATAACAATCCTTGAGGATACTGAAACTCACTGTGTAGTGAGCTGTGGTGGAGGTGAGCTGTGGCAGACATTGGTGGACTTTTCACTCAGTCACAATCTTGGTGGTGTCGAAAATTTGACGCTGATCCCGGGAACTATCGGTGCGTCTCCAGTGCAAAATATCGGAGCATATGGGCAAGAGGTACAAGAGACAATACAATCAGTTGAGTATTTTGATTTTGAAGCAAGAATAGTGAAAACTCTGACCAATGCTGAATGCCAATTTGGGTATCGGAGTAGTATTTTTAAGACGATGTTTGCGGGACAGGGCTGTGTGATATCAGTAGTGTTTATGCTCGCCAAAAACCCACAACCAAATCTCTCGTACGCGCCTGTAGCTGAGCAATTTGCTGGACAAAAAGAACCGGTGACTATCCGACAGGTGTCTGAGGCAATTGCTAATATACGACGTAGCAAACTCCCCGACTCTCAAATGATTGCCAACTGTGGTAGCTTTTTCAAAAATCCAGTGGTGAGCACTGAGGTATACTCAAACCTCAATATTTTGCACCCTGATATCCCTGGCTTTATGCAAGTTGATGGCAAAATCAAAATTCCTGGAGCCTGGCTAATCGAACATGCAGGCTGGAAAGATAAAAGGATTGGCGATATTGGAACTTACCCAACTCAACCACTGGTACTTGTAAACTATGGTTCGGCAAAAGCTGAGGAACTGTTTGCATTTGTTGATGCTCTGCAAAATGATGTCTTTGCGAAATTTGGCGTGTTTTTGGAGCCAGAGGTCAATATCGTGTGATAGGTCAACAACTTGCCATACTCTTGCTTGACAAATGGGCAAAAATATGCTTATAGTATAGCTCATTCTGATAAAGGAGGGGTGAAATGATAAACTGGAACGACGAAATCGAACGCCTCACCGCCAGAACTGCCATCGAATCAATCGAAGATTCACAAATGCAGGATATGATTGATAATGGAGCAAATAATAATGCGTTTGATACCGTTGAAGAACTGATAGTATATTGTAAAAAAATTATCATGATGGCCAGTCAAGATTCGTTTAATGAAGTAATAACCCAGATTGACAGAGACTTGGGCCGCGCTGCTTATTATAGTTAACATTGCAAAAACACTATATCCCCTACTCGTTTATAAAAGTAGGGATTTTTTTTGTGCTTCAAATTCAGCACCATACCAGCCATATTTTTGCATATCGACTGTGTCATCATTGCGTACCGGCACACCTTCGCTGGCAAGTATTTCTTTTTGTATCCAGCCTTTTTCACCGAGTTTTAGCGAGCTGATAAACCCATTTTTGGCTACCACTCGCTGCCACGGACAGAGCGTCCACTCACTGGTGCGCATACCCGAGAGTGACCAGCCTACTACTTGGGCAGAAACATACAATTCACGACGCGCACTCACCTGCTCAGCGATATACCCAAAGTTGGTGATACGTCCGGTTGGTATGCGGTTGACCTCTTCGATTACCATTTCTTTGATGGTCGGCATATTTCCAAAATCTTCGGCGACTTTACAACTTTTGACAACTCTGGCAGCATTAGCCGGTTATGCCCGATACATTGCTGATAAAAATTCAAGACTTGACTAAACACTTTGGTGAAAAAGCTATTTTCAATGAAGCATCGGTCAATATCACTCTTGGGCTTAAAATTGGCGTGATCGGACGCAATGGCGCTGGAAAGTCAACCCTTTTCAAGATGATTTTGGGCGATGAAGAGATTGATACTGGGACTATCCAGATATTGCCACAAGCACAACTTGGGTACCTTCAGCAGCACGATCCATTTGAGCCGGGCGACACGGTGATTTCATTTTTAGAGCGTTTTACCGGGCAAGCGGAGTGGGAGTGTGGGTTATTTGCGCGTAAATTTGGATTTGTAACCGCTGATTTTGCAAAGCTGGTGAGTGCGTTTTCCGGTGGGTGGCAGATGCGTCTCAAACTGGCCTCAGTCGTACTGCAAAAGCCAAATATTATCCTCTTGGACGAGCCAACCAACTTTTTGGATCTTGATACACTCTTAGTTTTGGAAAGATTTTTGCTTGACTTTGAAGGAACAGTGCTCGTGATTTCGCACGATCGTGAGTTTCTCAAACATACCTGCGACACGATCATGGAGATAGATCAGGGCAAACTTGCCTTGTATGATGGGGATTTAGAGAGTTATCTGGAGTATAAACAGGAGATGGAGGCATTTGCCAAGGTGCGCAACGTCAATATTGAGCGTAAACAAGCCCAGCTCCAGACTTTTGTAGATCGTTTTGGATCAAAGCAAAGCATGGCTAGTGCCGCACAAAATAAACTCAAGCAAATCGCCCGTATGGATCAGCAAAAAATCGGAATTACCACTGCGATGTCGAGCGTGCATATGCATATCCCAAAAATCGAAGATAAAAAGGGGACGTTGATAGAGTTGGATACACTGGCAATTGGGTATGGTGAAAAAGTAGTCGCACAGACAAACGCAATTGTGGTAGAGCGCGGGTCTAAAGTCGCGGTACTCGGAGAAAATGGACAAGGAAAATCAACGCTGATCAAGACAATTGCGAGTATTATCCCGACAATTTCTGGGTCATTTGCCTGGCGCAACACCCCAAAAATTGCGTATTACAACCAACTCATTTCACATGATTTTATGCCGAGTGAGACTATTGGCGAGTATGCAAAACGCAAGATGACTGAGGGTTTGCGAGAACAAGAGGTGTATCGCATGCTCGGTAGTTTTTTGTTTTCTAAAGAGGATTGGACCAAGCATATTTCTCTGCTGTCTGGGGGCGAGCAATCCAGGCTTTACTTGGCATGTATGTTTTTGCAAAAGGCTGACGTGTATCTACTCGATGAGCCAACCAATCACCTCGATATCGAGACGGTGGAAGTCATGGGGCAAGCCATCGGAAAGTTTAATGGAAGTGTGTTTGTAGTCAGTCACGACCGTACCTTTGTAAACTTGATTGCCGATACGATTATGACGGTAAAAAATGGCGATATCAGGCTTTACAATGGAAATTATGAATACTATGTCTGGAATTTGGAACAGCAAACTCGAAAAATGCTTGAAAACAATATCGAGACTATCGTAAAAACTGAATCAACCGGCGGCGACAAAGAAACTCGTAAAAAACTGTACGAACTTGCCAAACGCAAAAAAACACTGGAGAAAAAAATCCAATCATTGCAAGAAAAACAACGCGAACAACCTTTTGATGAGTCACTCAAAAGTATACTCGACGCGGCTGAAACTGAGTTTTTAGTTTTATTGGAGCAGGAACAAACCATCGCAGTATGATCGTAACGATAGATCTTCATACGCTTCGCCATAAACCTGCACATACCATGCAAGAAATTGTCGAATCCTATCTTGATCACAAAATTGCACCCCTTTTGCAGAGGAAGCAAGATATTGAGCTACACATCATCGTTGGGCGCGGACTCAACTCAACACGCCTAATCAAAGGGTCGCATCCAATAAAATATTACACCGAGCAATATCTTAACAAACTTGCAATCTCCTATAAAACGGGCAGTATTTGGGCAAATCAAGATGGTATAATTATCGTGCGTCTTTAACTTTCAAAAAACTATTTGGTCTCTTTTGGTCTGATAACTCCATCCAAATAACTAGTATTATCTTTAATATATTCACCGATTATTGGTACAGCCTGAACTTGTACTAAAAAATATGTGAGTAGTGCCAAAAAAATAGAAAGTCCAAGTGTTGCGCCAAGTGCAGTAAATAACCCACCGATAAAGTTTCGAATCATCAATCTAGGCAGGCTCGGATAACGCTTTTCCACCAGTCCAAGTAAAAGCTGCAAGCGATGCGCCACTTTTTCATCAGTGAGTGCAACATAAGTTTTTTCGCGTCGTTGTTTTTGCCAGTCTTTAATTTTTTGAGTGATACTTTGGTACATGAAAATGAGTAAGTAATATCGGATTTTTTTCGTCAACTAGGCATAAAAAAACCACCTTTTAAGGGGTGGAAATTGTAAACAGCATGCTAAATAAATGCATTTCTTTGCATAAATCTGATCAGCTTTTTAATTACTAATAATTTTACTTGCTTGAGTGATAATTCGGCGTTGATCATGATAAATTTTTTTGGGTCTTTCATTCTACAATACTCATATCCCGCATGCACTTTGATTTGAAAATCCAATCCAGCCATTTCCATGCGATCAGCTTTTTCAGGAGTAACTAGATTTCTTTTACCGGCGCGTGCAAACAATTTTTTAGGATTACCCTGCAATAATATAGTAACGTCTGGCATCACGTCTTGGATCGCGGCTGCGTTGATTTGCAGCACTTTTTTATAGCCTAAACCACGGGCACGTCCCTGCATTGCAAGCGATGAATAAATACTACGATCGGTCACAATTGCCGAAAATTCGCCGTTCTTTTTTTCTGATTTGCGAATCGCGAGTATGCTGTGTCTGAGTTCTGCACGGGCAGTTGCAAATAAATAACTCTCACTTAAATGCGAAATTTCACCGTTCATGGCTGGATCTAGTACAATACTACGTACTTTCTCACCAAGAACAGTACCGCCGCCTGGTTCACGAAAATAGTGCACAACCAACGTCATTTCAGCAAGAACATCCTTCAGTAATAAGCTAATCTCTGTTTTTCCACTACCATCACCACCTTCAACCGCAATACGGATTGATTTTTTGAGTTTGGTCAGTTTTAGATTCATAAACAACTCCTTTATTCTCGAATAAGAATACGTCTATTTATTTTTATTTTTTCACTCTTGGCAAGATTATCTTTGGCGTATCAATTGTTTAAAAAGAGTGCCTTTTTCTTCAAAATTTTTAAAAGATCCATAGCTTGGCGAACCCATGGATAATAGGCAGGTTTTGCCACGTGGTGTTACTTCAAATCCGGCGCTTACTATCTCAGGCATAGTGTATACCATCTGAAGCTTGGCATATTTTTTTTCTGCCAACAGTGACATAATTTTATCTCCTGCGGTTGATTTAAGGACAATCACCCAACATTTTTTAGCAATGATAACATCGATCATCTGTGAGAAATCATACCCACGATCGAGCCCCCCGACGATGACTGAACCAAGTTTATCACCAACAAATTGCATTGCGGCGACGCTGGCATCAGGCGTGGTGGCGTTGGCATCGTTGATAAATGCAATCCCAAACTTGGTATCTACATACTCCAAACGATGCTCGAGCCCTGCAAAAGTCATTGTAGTTTTTTTCAAAATTGACTCCGGTATTTCAAGCTCTATACAAAGTGCCTGAACCAGTCCAAGGTTTTGCAACAAATGAGGTGCGCGAAACATTGAAGACTGCGGGAAATACTCGGTGGGCAGCGATTTAGCCAAGATTAGTTTTGACGGTATATTCCACTGTTCGATAGTATCAGCAAACGGAGGTAAAAATGACTGATAATGCGCACTTGTTATTGTAATGTCGCCCTCAATTTGATAGGAAAAAATATGCGATTTTGCCTCAAAATATGCTTCGAGAGTATGATGTCGATCCAAATGATCGTTGTAAAAGTTTGTAAAAATAGCAATATGCGGTGAGCTATCTAGGTTTTCAAGTTGATACGATGACAACTCAAGCACCGCAAAATCATAAGCATTTAAGGTATCAAAAAACGAGAGTACCGGCACGCCAAAATTTCCCCCAATCAATATCTTTTTACCCGCATTTGCAAGTACTTCTGCGATAAGTTTTGTTGTAGTTGACTTGCCTTTCGTTCCGGTCACACCGATAATTTTCTGCCGCTGCACCTCAGTAAGGTTGTGAAAAAAAATCTCAACTTGTGAGGTCAGCTTATCGTGCAATTGAACTGAAAATCTCTCTCGAGAAATGCCAGGGCCAACCACGATCACGTCAAACTCTGCCAAATCACGCGTGGTGGAAATCTCAGGCTTGCTGTCGTCAAAAATCTCAATATCTGCCCGTATAAAACGGTGCTTTAAAAACTTTTGGGAGGCTTGACCTTCAGCACCATACCCATATATCAAAATACGCTTGGCACTCTCAAGTTGACGAAATTGCATATCGATGGAAAATTTGATGTATACTAACCCGTATCTCCACAATAGTCAAATGAAGCCTGCTCACAAAAATACACTATACCTTGCTGTTTTTTTCACCTGTATCATTTCAGTGGTATTGATCATGATTGCTATGATGAGTGTATACGTGTCCCGCCAACAAATTGACGCTAGCCAGGGTCGACTTCGTACATTTGCCAGTGATGGTTTAGAGAACGCCCAAAAAATAAACGAACAAATCACACAGGCTTCCAAAAAACAGTGGTACAACCCCATTGGACTAGC
>JAYUUP010000079.1:0-3171 GCA_043754825.1 bacterium
CTGCTGAGCCGCCTCCGATGCTAAGTTTTGCATTGCCCTCAAGTTGATCTGAGTCATCTTGGAGTACTATGAGTTGATTTACGCCGTCTGAAAAGTCAATTTTATAATACAACAACCACTCTCGCAGCTCATTACCTGAGGTGTTCATGTATTGAGCTGAGTGCAAAAACACGCAGTCGATTTTATTTAGTTGTATGCGGGCACTCGAGCACCCTTTTTCACTTTTCCAAAGTACTTGGGCTGCGCTTGCCTGGTTTTCGAGCAGTATTCGCCCAATATTGTGCTTAGTTTGCAGATACTGATCCTCATTATTTCCCAATCCATAAAAATAAATCATATCAATGCCTGGTAATCAGTATATACTGGTATTTGGAGTGCCTCTGCTTTGGAAAGCTTTGATCCTGCTGACTCACCGGCGAGCAAAATATCGGTTTTTTTACTGATGCTGTTCACAATTTTGTAGCCGTTTTTTTCCAATAACTCTCCGATTTCCTCTCGTGAAATAGCAAAACTCCCCGTGATACACACACTTTTGCGACCTTCACTGTTGATAATTTTGGACGGTTCAAGCAATATTTGTATTCCTTTTTTTTCTAAATTTTCAAACTTTTGAGTCAAATGGACAATCTGTTTCGAGTGAGCAAAATCCAGGATATTTTGTGCCAATATACTCCCAATACCATCAATAGAGGTGAGGTCGCGAGTGGTGAGTGTCTGGAGTTCTTTCAAAAGTTGGTGGGCAGGTATCGACATAGCTAGAGGACAATATCGGAGAGATTTTTTTGAATTTGGTTGAGTGACTCACCGTAAATTTTGACTAGCTGATGATAAAACTCAGCATCCAGTTCTTTTTTGATCGACTCGTACCGTCCAATGAGAGTATCTTCACGCTCTGCCATATTTTTTTGATTTTTAGACGGCATAAATACAAATAGTTTTCTCAACCAATTTTCCTGATACTCGGCGCGTAGTTTAGCGAGCATGAGATCGAGCTCGTGTCGCAAAATTTCTTGTTTGTGGAGATGTTCTGCGGTGACTTTGGAGACCACAATTTTGGCTTTTTCGATGTGTTCTTTATGTTTTTGAAGGGCTTTTTTATGCAAAACGAGCGCGTTTTTGACGGCTACGGTGTCCTTTTTTTCTTCACGCGGTGTCGCAGTATAAGTGTGTTCAGAAGTAGAACGGGCTGACTTTTCCATGCGCATACTTTCGGTCATAGCATCTTGGACACTCACGATGTCTTTGAGCGTAGTGTAGGCATTTGAAAGATCTACAAAACGCAGATTGTCGCCCCCATTTTTATCGGGGTGATGTTCTTTGGCGCGCTCTTTGTATCGCGCTTTGAGCATATCGCTGGTGAGACCCTCTAGTGTGGTAAATCCCATGATTTCAAGCGCGCGCAGTATATCCATAATGAAGTTTTGAACCAATATTATGACTCATTGTCAAGATTTTGATTAAGTTCAACTAAAATTAATATTTATTGTTATCTTCGGATACTTGCGCCGTGTCATTTTTGGATGCTTATTGTCTGTCATTTTTGGACTTAGTCCGGAGATACATGTTCCCTGAATATTCAAAAAATAAAATTAATTAGCTTTGAATACCCTGGTCAAAGCTGAATATGACAAATAAGTTGTTGTATTATTTATGCGGTAATTTTTCTAGTACCCGAAATAGTGCACTGCGCGAGCGGACATTTATCTCGATTTCCTGCTCTGACGGTACAATCGGCTTTTTGGTGATGAGTTTGAAATACTGAGCTTTATTGCCAAAATCATCGATGTCGACTGGGTGTGCGAGTAGCCGAAATGTCTGGGTGATAATCTTATCCTCAAGCGAATGAAAGGCGATGATACCAAGCTTGCCACCCGGTTTGAGTTTATGAGGTGCAATTGCTAAAAATGTCTCGAGCGCTGCAAACTCATCATTGACCCAGATGCGCAGTGCTTGCCAGATACGTGAGAGGACGCCGTTGGTTTTGCGAGAAAATGCAGCCGGAATCACTGCTGAGATTATTGCCACCGCGTCGCCGACTGTTTTGAGTTCATTTCGTGCAGCAAAAAGCGCAGTTCCAATAGGTCGTGCCAGAGTTTCACCGCTGTTGTTGAAGAGTATTTTGATGAGGGCATTGGCATCTCTGAGGTGGCGGATTTTTTGGATTACACTTTCGCCGGTGTCGGTATTATAACGCAGGTCAAACCCCTCCTCTAGGTTTTGATAGCTAAAGCCGCGCCCGGACTCAGCCAGTTGATTGCTAGAGTACCCGAGGTCAAGCAAAATTGCGTCAAAATAGCCATCTTCAAATCGTGCGATAAATGCGGCAAATGACGAGTGCTCAACCATCACCTGCTCCTGCCAATACGACCCCTGCCGCGCCAAAAACTCATCGATAGCCGATTGATCGAGATCACTACACCATACCCGAGCCCCCGTCTCCAGCATCGCTACGGTATGCCCGCCACCGCCGAGCGTCCCATCAAACACCCGCATGCCAGCGCCACTCTCGCCGATAAGCTCTCGGATGACTTCGGTTTTTAGAACAGATACGTGGACGTTTTGCATATGTACTGTTTGTCAGACTATAACAATGTTGTCCAACTGGATATTTACAAATATCTTTTTTACA
Organism: bacterium; assembly: GCA_043754825.1. GTDB lineage: Bacteria > Patescibacteriota > JACMRA01 > JACMRA01 > JACMRA01 > JAYUUP01. Next base: position 2,630 of record JAYUUP010000079.1, read on the forward strand.
TCAAATTTGTCATTGAAATTGACGAAACCTAAATCATTATCCACTTTTTAGCCAAATCTTATGACTGATAGAGGGGCCTTTTTGGCAGGGTATACAGCGCTAAATGGAGCGCAAAAGCAGGCCGTGGACGCGATTGATGGCAGTGTAATGGTACTGGCGGGACCAGGGGCTGGCAAAACTCAGATTTTGAGTCTCAGAGTTGCCGCGATCCTCGAGAAAACCGACGCCCAACCATCAAATATCCTCTGTCTCACCTTTACTGATGCTGCTACCAAAAACATGCGCGAGCGCCTCACTTTATTTATTGGTGGCGCGGCCAACAAAGTACATATCACAACCTTTCACTCACTCGGCAGTAGTATCATTCAAGATAATCCGCGGTACTTTCCATTTGAGCCGGGGTTTGAGCCGATTAGCGACATCGATAAAAAAGTATTGCTCAGAAAAATATTGCAAAACATGTCATATAAAACGCAATTTAAGGCACAGCATCCAAAACTTGGGTGGATTTATATTGAACAAATCTCGAGTCGTATTCAAGA
>JAYUUP010000080.1:0-3168 GCA_043754825.1 bacterium
CCGGAAATGTATTGAAAATGGAAACGTTAGTAAGCGATGTGCCTGCTGCCTTTGCCGCTATTGCTGGAGTAGAGTTTGCTAACGTAGATTGGAAATATGAACATAATGTGGCGCTATGCGAACGTACTAAAACGGTGATTGAACCGCTCGTCAGTGAAGAGTTTTTTTTGGCGTTTGATAGAGCAACATCTCGGGATGGCAAGACACTTGCTGAACACGCGCTTGCTGGCATCGCGCAAACTAAATTTTATCCGGGTGAATACCGAGAACGCGCTGAGGGATTTATTGAAAAACTTGAAGATTGGTGTATTTCTCGTGACTTGACTTGGGGGCACAAGATGCCGGTGTGGTACAATCTGGATACCAACCCAACTCAGACATTTTTTTCACCGAGCGTAACTGAGGCAATAGACGCCAAGGGCAAGCTGAGACCAATAAGCGAGTTGTTTCGGGTGCAGTCGTACGTACCGGTAGAAATAGGAAACTGGGTGAGAGAAAAAAAGATACTCGACACGTGGTTTTCGTCATCACTCTGGCCACTGACTACTCTCAACTTTTACACCGCACAGCAAAAAGTTCAAGCGGTGGCATTTGATATAAATGGAGTTTTATTGCAAAATGGAGTACCAAATGAAACTGCAGTTGACTTTCTCAAGCAAATTACTGAGGCGGGTATCAAAGCTTATTACCTTACTAACAGTGATCAAGAGTCGTTTGCCGCACTCCAACAGCAACCATTTTTTCATTACTTCGCTGACGGTCTCAAAAGTTTTGATACGCCATTTGCTAAGCCAGATCCGAGATTTTATGAGTATTTTGTGCATAAATTTGATCTTGATGCCAAAAAAATCGTATATCTAGATGACTTGGCAGAAAATATTACCAATGCAAAAAATAGTGGATTTAGGACAATTCATTGTGTCGCGGGGACTGATTTATTTTATGAGTTTGATCAGATTTTAGAGCAGATTACTACTGACTTTGAACAGTATTATCCGACGCAGGTGATGACTACTGCCAAAGAGATTTTTTATCTGTGGATTGTGCGTATGATTATGCTTGGGGAGTATTTTACTGGGCATACGCCGTTTGAAAATGTGGTAATTACACCGACGGTACTCGATGGTGATGGCAAAAAAATGAGCAAATCACTTGGCAATGGCATCCAGCCTGAGGTTGAGATAGAAAAATACTCGTCGGACGTATTGCGGATGTCGTTGCTTGGTGGTATGTTACCTGACCGTAGCATGCGATTTGGGGGAAAAATGGCTGAAGCGCTCATGGACAAACAGCGAAACTTTGGTAATAAGCTTTGGAATATTGCTCGATTTTTTGAATACCAAATATCTCAAGGCTGGGAGTTTGAACCAATAGTATCGCCACTGACGCCCTCTTCGCCAAACCAATGGATACTCGAAAAATATATTGATCTTAAAAAGATGATAGATCAGGCGACTACAACTTTTGAATTTGCACACGTGGTAGATAGACTGGTGAGTTTTTTGTGGGATGACTTTGCAAATTGGTATGTTGAGTACTTAAAAACTGATAGTGATTCGCTTGATTTTGGATACACTCTTTTCAAGCATTATATCCAGATACTATCGCCTTTCATGCCATTTGAATGCGAGGTATTATGGCAGGAACATTGCGAGGCGGGATCGTTATTGGCTTTTGAAACATTGTCAGATGAGTGGGTGTGTGATGTTGATATCTCTCAGCGATTTGAGTTTGGACATTGCATTGATTTGATCAGCGAAATGCGGTCGATTCGGGGATTGTTTGGTATAGATCCAGGAGCGCAGATTATAGTGCATACCCATAGTCATCGTACTGAGATTTACCGAGAATACCTTAAAAAAGTTGCAAAAGTGGATGTTGAGATTGTCGAGCATGTCGATGGGTTTGTGATGAGCGTGGACGAGAGCGAGTACGGTGTAAATATTAGGTCATATCTCAGTGATATTGAGGGAGAAATGAGACGTTCACACAAAACATATGAAGATACGCAGCGGCAAAAAAAGGCGTTGGAGGGACAATTATCCAACACTCTATTTTTAGAAAAAGCTGATGCTGCTATTATTGCCGAAAAACAACAACAGTTGAGTGATCGCCAAAAAGAACTAGTGCAATTACAAAAAAAGATAGCATTTTTGACCAACTGATACTTGTCAGGTATACTCATTGTATGAACGAACTACTCAAGAATACCGGGGATTTTTTCACTCGATTGTTGATGCAGTTTCGAGCCCTTCCAACTTCTGAATTGTTGATGGTTATCGTACTTAGTATCGTTATTTCGATGCTATTATATGTTGTGTGGCGTAAACGAAATCACTACAAACTCGTAGATCTCGGGATGCATCAATGGTTGATACGTTAGAGTAGGCTTGCTGTCCTTGACAAAATGCCCACAAATCGCCCAAGCTCGCCAGCAGTATTGCCATGTCGAACGAGGAAAAAAAAGTATGGGAAAGCAATCAACTGAGTACCGCGCTGGTTAGCACTTTGTTTGAGCAAAAAGAGTCGATTAAAAATCGGTTTGGATCCTTGTCCCGTGAGCTAGGTCCATATAAACAATCGGCTAAAAACTATTCTCCGAATCGAGATACCCCACGGTTTACTGCTAGGTCTACGCGCTGGTCGGCACTTTGGTTTGGGTTGGCATTGGGGCTCTTTGTATCCTCACTTTTATTTTGGTTTTTATTGGTTCAAACGACGTTGTTAGTGCAAATCGGTGATCAGTATGCAGGTGAGAGTGGATACATCGCGGACTTAGTTGAAGTGTACAGTAAAAATGATGCTCAGCTTGTGCGCACCCAGCAATTCATCGAGTCCGATAAGACCAATCTTTTACTCGCAGGATGTACCTCAGCTCCACTTGAGCTAAATATTGCCACCGCACCGACAGTGGTGTTTGGGCATTTTGAGTCGCAGCCGACCTATCAGATGTATCATATTCAAAACAATCAAACCCATCAACTCTATGAAGATTTTGCACGTCAAATCAAGTCTTTTGATAATGCAGTTCACAAGACTAATGGTATTACTGAAGCCAAAAAACAGCTCGCAGATGTCCAGAAAGTCAGGAGTATTTGTAGTGTACTCGAAAAACCAGATGTGACTTCAGCTACTGCAAGTACTATCTGCACCCAGCTTAAAACTGTC
>JAYUUP010000081.1:0-3148 GCA_043754825.1 bacterium
TGGTTTTATCAACAAATACTTCAGGAAGTGCGCTTTTAGAGTCAGTAGATGCGCCAAATACCGATGATGGCAATAAAGACGTGATTATCATTGTAAAAATTCCAAGACTTGTTAAATACCGGCGCAGTGCGTACATACCAATAAGTGTACCTTTGTGTGTAATTATCGTCAAAAAATGTATTTACAAATCGTAATTTTTGTGCTATAACCACTGTCCCGTTGCTGAGATTTCATTTCAAAAGGTAATGGGAAGGGAAGGAAAATTTAGTGAATCCTGTTTACAATGCAAAACTCGTCCACGACCGATACAATCGGTACTTGGCAGCGATCGAAGGCGTAAAAAATCCAGTGCGCATCCTTAAAATCGGTGCTGCTTGGATAATTGTTAGCTTCGGACTTATCGAGGCCAACATCGTGTTTCTCAATGAATCACTAGGACTGTGCACCATTGAGTTTTTAGCCATGGAGGCAGCATGAAGTACTTAATCACCAAAAGCACCGCAACCCAGATTGCTGGAGCTCACAAAGTAAGAATCGCAGGAAAGATTGGAGGCGATATCATTATCACACTCTCCGGTGGTGCACATAAAATCATCCCCGGCATCATGGGTACAGATCAACTCAACAATAAATTTATAGTTGAGGAAACCCGTGATGGTTATGCGCTAGTTTATGAGCAGCCCAGTGCTGCTATGCTCAATTAGTTTTTTCCGACCTAAGTCGACTCTGTTTAATTACAGGGTCTTTTTTTATTCCTTTTGACAACTTTTGACTTGTGGTGACATACTCTACTGTCGCATCCGTAGCTCAGCTGGATAGAGCAACAGCCTTCTAAGCTGTGGGTCGCTGGTTCGAGCCCAGCCGGACGCACCAAATCTAGAAAAAATCTCAATGGCTTTATGCCATTTTTTTATTGCCTAAAACTTGAAAAAGGCGTTTGGGCAATGAAGCCACTCGCTTTGCTTGTTTCCTCCACCACAGCCTGCACCTGCATTCCACGACCCCTCTGAGTATACCGATGGATCAAGCGTTGAAAATACTCCATTGCCAACTCCGGAAGTATTTGAAATACCAATCGAATTTATACGCACGTTTCTGTCCTCTGATCCGCTTGAGGTATCATTGGTGAACTTGAGTACTACATCTGATTTTAAAAATGGGGTACTGACAAAAAATTGCTTGTCGACATATACTCCGGTAGTAGCATTGCCACGAATATCTTCAAATGTACCTACTGACGCGCCTCTTACCAATACTTCGATAGTGGGAAACACTCCATTTACTGAAGTACCAGCGGCTTTGAGAGTAAGGATATTTTGTTGAACGCCCGTTGATGAAACTGCATTAAAAGTCATTGATGCATTTGGACAATGTAACCACTCACTCATTGCGTAACTGGCACCACATCCGGTAGAAGGTGACCACGAACCGACAGCAAGGTTATTTGGTGATTCAGCCTCAAATACATCTGTGTCAACAATCATTTTATCAATGCGTACATTACGATCTTCACCACCCCCACTTTCGTCATTAGTAAATACCAATTCCCGCTGTGTCTGAGTGGTCAGTTTTACCGGGCTTTGATAGACAAATTTTTGAAATACTCGCCCTGTCGCATCACCGCGGATATCTGAAAATGTCGCGACTTTTTGCCCGTCAATTTTAAGATCTAATGTTGGATATACCCCTCCTTTTGGCGTGCCGGCTGCATACACGGTGACTATTGATCCGAGTGGTGCTACCGAGCTAGAACTACTTGATGAAAAACTGGCAAGAGAAGCTGTACTACTTGATGATGAGCTAGAAATAGATGCAGCACTACTACTCGAGCTTGAAACTGCTGAGCTAGTCGATACACTTGCTGGTGTTGACGATGTACTCGATGTTACTGACGAAGCGCTGACGCTACTAATTACCGAAGATTTTGAGGAACTTACTGGAGCTGATGAGATACTGCTGGTTGTTGATGAAATACTGCTACTAACGATGCTCGATACTGAGCTACTAGAAGATACCGCTGAAGTGCTGGATGTCACGGTACTAACGCTTGAGTTTGAACTGAGGAGCGACGAGCTGACACTGCTTGTTGCGCTGAGCGATGAGGCACTACTCGAGACGGAGCTGGTAACGGAGGAGCTAGAAGAGGAAACAACACTGCTCGAAGACGATGAGCTCACCGGTGGTGTTGGCTGTGAAAGTTTATACTCAAAGTAGCCATTGCAATGCAACCACTTACTATTTTTAAAACCACCCGCACAATTTCCGGATTGCTGAGTCCAGGTACCTACTGAGTACATTTGTTCTGACAAGTATTCCTTGCCATCTACAACCAATTTATCAATTTTAAGATTTCGATCCTCGCCATTTATACCGGCATCATTTGAAAATCGTAGTTTTATGGTTTCATTAGAAAGTCGTTTTGACGCATTGTATGTGAATTCGAGATATTGGTTTGCATCAGGATTGCCACGGACATTGGTAAATACTGATACCGGCGCATCATTGAGGAGGACATCAATATTTGGATAGACTCCTCCGGCTGGCGTACCTGCGGCGTAGATTTTTATAATTGAGTTTGGCTGTCCAGCAACGGATGTATTGGTGCTGGAACTAGTTGTGCCTGTGCCACCAGTCGTAGGCGCGCTTTGCTGGCAGGTGTTATAAAATGCATTTACAAAGTCAATTTTATTTTGCCATGGAGTCAGCCCATCTTCTTGCAAGATTCCGCCGGTATCGCCCGACTCAGGATTCCAGGACCACCAAAATGTATTGCAGATTTTTTTGCTGCGCAGATACTCGGCAAGCTTGGACTGCACGATCGGATCTTTCCAATTTCCTCCCTGATTTCCCATCTTTCCACCCCATTCACCGAGGGCGATAGCATAGCCTTGATCGTGTAAAAACCCAAAGTCACGTTCATAAATTGCCGGTAAATTGTTGGGAAATTGATAATCGTCAAAATAGGGCTGATTGTAGACATCCGGTCCGTACACATGTGGTGAAAACACTAGTTTGCTGGTAGGTACTTTGCTCGCATCAATCGGTACACACCCCATCGGCTCCAAATTGCCACCATACCAGTGATTCACCCCACTCGAACAAAATGGATTGGAGTGGATACCTTCGGCAAAAATCAGCTTGTTCGGAG
>JAYUUP010000082.1:0-3088 GCA_043754825.1 bacterium
AACTATAATTAATTTCATTTTTATCACCGTACAGTGTCGCACCGAAAAAAGGTGTGATTTTACGTGTCGAGTCGATGATAATATGCTTTGATGATTTGAGCGAGACTACAGCCGGCTCAACCAGTCGATGTACGCTATCTTCTAGTACCCACTGGTCTTTTCTCAACAAACTCCAAAAATTTGTATTGTGACATACCTGATTTTCGATACCAAGCGCATGAAATAAAAATATTATAGATACACAGCTTGCTTGCATTTTTTCGCTTAAAATATCAATTCGCGGCTGAAATACTTCATCAACTGGATACAGCTCAAACTGATATCCGTGATCAATTATATTTGAAAGTACATCCATGCAAAAAAAGTCAGGAATCAGCAGGGTACTGCCTTTTAGTATATCTTTTTGCTCTAAAAAATCCCACAGTGCATCTTCAAACGAAGTATAGTCGAGTTCCTCAATAACAGGATTTCGCGCGCGTCGCCGCAAAGTCAAATGTCGCAATGCACCATGAGCAAATGTAGTAATTGCGGTCATTTGGTGTAGGCGATAGTAGGAAAAAGCCGAGCAAAGTTTTGTGCCGAGTGTTCCCAGATTTTTTCTGAGCTTACATTTTTTAGTTGTGCCAAATTTTCGCCGATAATCGAAATAAACTCAGGCAAACATAACTTGCCACGATATGGTGACGGTGCCAAAAACGGCAAATCAGTCTCGATTACAAAGCTGTCGAGTGGGCAAAACTTGGCAGCTTCGATAATGTTGGTCGCGTTTTTATAGGTACTAATTCCGCCGATACCGATCATACCGCCTATGTCTAGTATCTGACGCAACTCGTGTACCCCTTCACTAAAACAATGGACTTCAAATCGTCCCTGAATCCCAGGATATTCCTTTAAAATATGTAGTGTATCATCAAAAGCATTGCGCGTATGGATTTGAATTGATTGATTGTGAGTAATTGCCAGCTCAATTTGTGACCGAAATAATACTTGTTGCGTTTCATGAATATCGGGATCAATGGAGTGATAATAATCAAGTCCGATCTCGCCAATACCAACAGTACGATGGACTGAATTAGTAAAAAGTGTAGGATATAGCTGTAAAAACTGTCGTTGCTCCTCGAGATATTGAGTTATTTCAAATCCAGTATCAACAATCTCCGGATGAGATCCAAGCAAAAAATATACTTTAGAAACAGGCAAAAATAACGACTGTACCAACTCAAAATTTTGCGTCGAAAGCCCCGCCTGCACAAAAAAACTGTGCTCTTTCAGCAAATTTTCAACAGCATTTTGTTGAGCTAAATCCAGTATCAGATCTATCGACTCACGACTATTTTCTGGCAATATCTCCAGTTTTTCCAGCAAAAGTTCAAGATGTCCGTGAGTATCGTGCAGCATTATCTCAAAATCTCGTTGTTTTTCTTGGCTTTTTCGACTACCCAATTTCCTGCATATTGGCGGATGATGCGGTCGTTCATGATGTTGCGGATTTGCTCATCAGTGATATCCATCGCCAAATTGTACTTTTGCTTGTTTTTGCGCGCGTCCTCGATGATTTGAGCGACTTCTTCCGGTGCTGGTTTTTGCTCCAGTCGTACTTCATAGATCAGCGATAATATATTTACCAGCTTGATTTCCTTGCGGGTGTACTCTTTGACTTCGTCGTGCACTTTTTTATCGTCGTACATGGTGAGTACTGATGGATCGACTGGGCTGAGTCCTGAGGTTGAGAGCACCTGTCCTAGAGTTTGGTTTTTGTCTTTTGCCTCATGCTCCATGCTGTGTAAAATGCGGTGAGTCTCGCTCTCTATCAACGTATCATCGATTTCAAAATCCGGTACCACTGCGATCGTTTTTTCGACTACGCGCTTGCTAAAGATACTATCAATCATATTTTGTACTCGCGTCTCATACACTTTTTTTACGTCTGCATCAAAGTCAGCCTCCGATTTGTATGTTTCAGAAAACTCCTTTTTATTTTCAATCAGCTCTGCAACATTGGCATACTTTGGTTTGGCAACCTCTGAGATCACTACAGTCAAATGTGCTGTTTTGCCTGCCATTTCTACCGCATAATTGTCTGGAAACGTAAGATCAAAATCTTTGGTATCGCCCTTTTTCAACCCCATTACCTGCATTTCAAAATCCACCAAAAACATTCCGGCGCCGATCACAACTTTCATACCGTTTGCCGTGAGTCCATCGTGCTTTTCTCCACCGACTGTCCCGGACATATCTACAGTTGCCTCGTATCCAGTGGTGATAGCATCGTCAGTTGGCTCAAAGTCATTTTGTTCCCTCAAAAGTTTATCAGTTTCATTTTGGGCAAATTCAGCAAATGGAGGCAGATCTTTGATGTCAGCAATTGTAGGTTCTTCAACTTTCATTTTTTCAAGCACCGACAAGTCAATTTTCGGCAATAATTTTACGACGAGTCTCAGATCAAACGATCCATCCTCTTTTTCTCCGGTGTGCTCTGGCGCATAGTCTACGTCGACGTTTTGCACGGTGCGCTCGTCAGTATTTATTTGCGTCAAGGCGCTATTGATCATCTCAGGGGTGTACTTGTCAACCACTTCTTGCATGAGCGTTTGGGTCAATTGCATCGGGTTAATTTGTTTGAGGGCCATATCTCTAGGGGCGTGTCCTTTGCGAAATCCATTGATCGATACGTTTTTGATCATTTGCTCGATAATCCGACCTTTGAAGGTTTCATATTCGATTTTTTCAATTTTTGCGTCGTGGACAAACGTATTTTCTCCGTCGTATTTTTGAGCGATAGTGGTAATCATAAGGATAGGTAAAACGGTGATATTGAGGCTGTAAATATGTATTTTGTCAAGAATTGCCGACCAAAACGTATCTTGCCAAAAAAGTGTCATTGCTTCACAAATACTCATTATGCGCAAAGCAGACTCGCAAACTTCAAAATTATTTCAACTCGTCTCGCCGTATGCACCAGCAGGTGATCAAGCATCGGTGATTGACGGTATCACGGGTAGTATCTTGGGTGGGCGTGCAGAGCAAACAATTCTTGGTGTCACCGGTTCAGGTAAAACCTACATGATGGCAGCAATAGCCGCAAATT
>JAYUUP010000083.1:0-9188 GCA_043754825.1 bacterium
CCTTGTCAAACTCGAGCCAACTCGGGTAGAGGATTAGCAGGCAATGGTGGCATTGTATCGTCCAGGACCGATGGGTAATATTCCTGACTACATTGCGCGCAAAAAAAATCCGAAAAAAATCAAATATTATGTGCCGCAAATGGAGGAGTGGATGAAAGCGTCATTTGGAGTGCTGGTATATCAAGATGACTTGCTGTATACTGTTATCAACTTGGCAGGATATGACTGGGGTATGGCCGATGTATTTCGAAAGGGTGTGGGTAAAAAAATCCCGGAAGTACTTGACTCGCAACACGAAATATTTGTCTCTGGTGCCATCGAACACTCGGGCTTAACTAGAGAAAAAGCGGAGGAAATTTGGGCGATTATGGTGCCATTTGCTGCATACGGTTTTAACAAAGCTCATGCCTCAAACTACGGGATGATTGCGTATTGGACGGCGTATATGAAAGCCAATTTTCCGGCTGAATTTATGTCTGCTTTGATGAGTGCTGAGTCCAATAACCTCGATAAAACTGCAGCGGCAATCCGCGAATGTATGGCGCTTGGGTTGACAGTCTCACCACCTGATATCAACAAATCATTTGAAGACTTTTTTATCCAGGATGATGTCACGATTTTGTATGGCCTCAATAGCGTCAAAAATCTCGGTGTCGACGTGATCAAGTACATGATTGCCGAGCGTGTGGCTGGAGGGCGATTTGAAACAATGTACGACTTTTTGGAGCGTATGGCACCATGTCGTGGATTCAATAAACGATCGCTTGAAGCACTTATTTGGTCAGGTGCACTCGATGAAATTGGTGCTCGTGAGTATGCAGCTATTGCAGTAAAATAAGTCGTTGGTTGCTTGACAAATACCCCTACATATATCTGATTGTATGATAATATGGTGCGAAATAATGTGCTCACGCGGCTAATGGGTATTGTAGCAATAATTGGGTGGCTTATGTCGCCAAGTATTGTACTTGCGGCACCGAGTGACACTAATAAGATTGGATTTTATGTAGCGGCGGTCAAGTTTGCAAAAGACGATATTTCGGAGCGATTTACGCTGTTAGCACCTAATAAATATGAGTATCTAGCACAACCACTCGGCAGCGAAGATGTGATCCGATTTGGATATAGCGCCAGCACACTCATTGATATTAAAAATGTCGCTGCACCGACACCGCAAGCAAGTTACCTCAAAGCGTATCTCAATGACGACTCAAGTGAAGCCAACTTTATCGCCAACATTGGCAATAGCCCGCTCCCAATCAAAGACCTCGCACCCAAACTCAACGCAGGAAGAAATACAGTTTTGCTAGTGCTAGTTGACAGCGCCCAAGGTGGTGCTACCCCAGCTACCAAAATCGAAATAACCTTCAACTACAACGGTCCGGTATCAGCTCCCCAGCCCCAAATCGAAATCGTCTCGCCTCCTTCAGGATCAGTTATTTCCAAAGACGCCGAAAAAGATTTTTACCTCAAGCTCAATAATTTTACTCTGGAAAAAGACTCTACAGGCAAGCCAAATACTGGCAAAGTTTCAGTGTATGCAACCGAACAAAAACCAGAGAATTTGATTCAGACTTTTACCAATAGTATCGCAACAACCAATGGATACTCAGAACTTCGTTTTAATACCGCAAATGGTGACAAATGGGCGACTATCCCAGATAATCTCAAAACTAAACTTATTTTTGTGCTGCAAGACGGGGCAAGTAATGCTATCGGCAACCCGGTGGAGTTTGTGGCGGCAACCAATTATACCAACACTATCGATATCGGACTTCCAAAAATCACGTTACTCGAGCCGTCTGCTAACGCTGAAATTAATCAAAACTATATCTTTAAGCTAAAAGTGGAAAATTTTGAACTTCTCTCATCGGTGAAAACTAGTGAAAAAAAGCCAAATCAAGGATATCTGCAAGTCCGAATTGACGACGAGCTTGTGATGCCAAATACTGACAAAACACAGTTTTCACTCAAAGACATAAACGTGGTTGGAAAAGAAGGGCGAGTCAAAGTACGTATCGACGTCGTAAATACTCAATTTGAAAAAATCAAGCCGGCTGCATTTGTAGAGTCCACGGTGACGGTCAAAAAAATAGTCGACAATAGCTCCCAAGTTGCCGAGCAAAATAACCAAAAAAACGGATCAAATAACTGGCGCATCGTGATTATCGCGGCTACAGTTGTGTTGATATTGGGCAGTATCGCGGTGTTGATTACCCGATCGTAGTATGCCAGAGTTGCCCGAAGTTGAGACAGTTACCCGCGGGTTGCAAAGCTTGGTTGGACAGCAGTTTACCCGAGTACATATCGTTTATCCAAAGGTGTTGTTTGCCAAAGCAATCCGAAGTGCGGCCACACTAGCTGAACAAAAAGTATTTGTAGGTGCCGTGAGTCACAAAATAATTGCGCGAGTGTATCGCCGTGCTAAAAATATTGTATTTGAGTTTGTCGACAGTTCACTACTCGTATTTCACCTCAAGATGACCGGTCAACTATTGAAAAGTGATATGAAAAATATTCCAAAATATACGACGATTTGGTTTGAAACTGCTGTTGAAACACTGTATTTTGTGGATGTGCGAAAGTTTGGGTATGCGGTATATTTTCAGGATACAGCGGAGACAAAAAACCATTGGAGTTTACTTGGTGTTGAGCCATTTTCTCCTAATTTCACTATTGAGTGTTTGGCACAAGGATTTGCAAGGTACAATCTGCCACTTAAAACACTTTTTCTTTCTCAAAAACTAGTGGTTGGTATTGGCAATATTTACAGTGATGAGATCTGTTTTGCAGCCGGAGTGCTCCCAATGCGTCGTGTTAAAACTCTGGGTATTCAAGAGATTGAAAAAATTTACGTTGCTATCCTGAAAATATTGACAAACGCTATTGCAAATGGGGGTTCTTCGATTTCAGATTATCGTAAAAGTGATGGTTCAAAAGGTGGATATACCCGGCATCATCAAGTCTATGGACGAGCTAGACAAGAGTGTTATCATTGCAACCAGATATTACAAAAAACGGTGCTTGCAGGGCGTACAACCGTTTACTGTTCGCATTGCCAAAAATAGTCTTGATAATACTGATTTTATATGAAATGATGACAGTGTAGAATTCTTGTTATTCTATAAATTTACAAAGTTTTGGAGGAAATATGACTGAGTTAATACTAGAAAATATCATGAACGACATACGACGGATTGACGGTAGATTGCATGCTAGTATCGAGCCAATCGTAATTAGTTTCATCAAAGAATCCCAATCAACCTGCAATGACCGGATAGTGTTTTTTAGAGCATTTGGCGCGCGAATGTTTGCGATAATGGTATTGTATCGGTTTCATGAATGCATAAAAATGTTTGGACCCGGTTTGCACAGGCGCCCCAAAGAATATGAGATTTCTCTCGCGAAATTTGAGGATATTGTGGCCAATGGAGGTTTTCATACGATGTTTTCGTTTGCACCTGCCCAATTATTGTCACTCGGAGTTGATTGGACAGACAAATCATTTAAAAATTACCAAAAGGCACTAAATCAATTGAGCCAGACACCAAACGATCAACTATTTCGTATTTTAAAAACGTTGCTCAGGCTGATTATGTACATGTATATAGAGATGGGTCGTACGATGCATCATAGCGAAAATTTGTTGCACCACGTGTTGCAAGTGAGCGCACAGATGCAGCTACCACTCATACAGCAATGTCAAAAAACAGCCAAAATCATAGCGGAGCATACAGGTCTTCGTAGTACAGCTTTGATAGATTCTCTGATGCATATCTATGCGCGGTATTGTGATTTGACACTCGATTATATTGAGCGTAGAAAATACAATGAAGACGCGCTATCCCGACGATTTATGAGGCATTTTCAAAATCATATCGTTGAAAAAGAAGGTGAAAATAGCACAGTAAATTTACATAAAACCTCCAGACTAGAGCATGGTCAACTGTGTGTGAGTAATATGGGTGCACTGGAAACATATCATACATTGGTCAAAATGCTCGTATTATCTCGATATGATCAACTGGTATCAGGTGACGGTGTTCAAGATCAAATATTGTATATTGCGGTCGACGCACTGGAGCTGGTCAGTGCAAGTCCGCATAGTACGCACACAACGGTCAGCCGGTTTAAAATTTCGGTGGTTTTTACTCTGCGTCATTTACATCCAGTATTTGACATTGTCGGTGCAAAACCTATTTGATAGCCTCCCCCGTGGAGGTTTTTTTCATGATCATAATTTGAGATTGAGAGAGAATTTTTTGTTGGATAGGTGATATATTTTTATGAGTGATAGCCTCGATTTTCGTACTGTCGGCAATCACCAATATATTTTTAGCAATTAAAAGTACTGACGAGCCCAGGCTTAGTCGCGTCGTTGTTTTGTATTGGTGTGGTGCATTGGTCGCGATAACTGCAGTTGCATTTTCAAAATCTGTAGATGAAAATAGCGACGCGATATGGCCATCGGTGCCAATGCCGAGTATCACTAAATCAAACGTAGTCTCAGGTAGATTTTTTGCAAATGTGGCGATAGATTGTTTGATAGCCAGCTCCGTATTGAATAATATGAGTTTTGCTAGGGATGCTATCACTGGATTGGTGAGTGCCGGTAGTATCATCAATTGATTTAGCTCAGTCGGGTCGGCAGTGTATCGCTCATCGGTTTGAAATAATTCGACGTCGTTCCAGTTGATAGCAAGGGTACAAAAGCGCTCATAAATCGGCTTGGGAGTACTACCACCAGATAGCGCGATACGAAATTTGTCATCTGGTTTCTGAGTCAATTTCCACTGGATATAGCATATTTTTATTTCTTCGAGTACCGCTGCAATCCAGGCAGCGCTGGTGTCGAACTGGGTGATATTCATAAAGCTTCCTGAGAATTCCATCCGCCAGTTTGGATGCTGTTGGTATCAGTTCTAAGGTAGGTATGAGCACCAAAATAGTCGCGCATAGATTGGATAAGGTTGGTAGGTAAAGTAGAGGCAGATTGTGTGAGTAAATATTCTTTAGTTGCGCTGAGTACCGGTTTTGGTACGGCTGGAGTATATGTAAAACAAAGTGCAAATGCAGATATATCTGATACAGATAGAGCGCTTGGCGATTTTGGTGTTGGATTATTGAGCATCTGACAGCGGATGATACAGCCACCTTGCCAAATTCGCGTCACTTCATCAATAAAAATATCCCATTTGTGTGTCGTATTTGCAGCAGTTATCAAAGCAAAACCTTGGGCAAAACTCGTGGAAAATACGTGTGCGAGTACTGAGTGAAGCACCTCAATATCAACTGGTATGTCAGTTGGCTCGGTAGGTACACTGGAGTGCGTCCTGGCATTATCTGAGAGCATACGGGCATACACTGCAGCAGCGATATTTGGTGTTGGTACGGCGTACTCAGCGGAGGCGATCATTGTCCATCCTCCAGTACCTTTAGAGCCAGCTTTATCACCCACCAAATCCACCAAATATTTGCCATCTTCTATCTTGGTATCGAGAATATCAGCGACTATATCAAGTAAAAAACTTTGCAGCTGTCCAGTGTTAAGCTGCGAAAAAATATGCTGGATTTGAAAGTTGGTTTTGTCATTGTGTCGCAAAATATCATATATTTCAGCAATACCTTGCATCAGGGCGTACTCGATACCGTTGTGTACCATTTTGACAAAATGTCCAGCGCCTCCTAACCCTACGTTGGTCACACAAGGCTTGTCGGCAAAATCTCGGGCTGCTATTTTTTCAAGCAATGACACTAGCTGATCCACTATTTTAGGCGATCCTCCCGGCATCAAGCTTGGACCGTGCAGTGCACCCATTTCCCCGCCGCTAATCCCGCACCCTACAAAGTGTATTGATTTATCACCCATTTCAGC
Source organism: bacterium (assembly GCA_043754825.1). Taxonomy (GTDB): domain Bacteria; phylum Patescibacteriota; class JACMRA01; order JACMRA01; family JACMRA01; genus JAYUUP01. The sequence continues at coordinate 5,876 of JAYUUP010000083.1, forward strand.
ACTAGTTGAAAGTATCGTTTGCAGATCGTACACGTGTCCTCGAGCTAGTTGTTGTTGGCGGCGTTCAGTATCTTTGTAGTACGAGTTGCCCATATCTACTAGTGTGTCGCCAGAGTCAAGGAGTGGGTAGAGTTGTCGGATTATGTCGTCAACTGCAAATCCAGCCTGCACGAGTAATATGACTGTTCTTGGCTTTGGTATAGATTTTACGAAACTCCAAAGCGAAGAATATCCAGTAATTTGTGGGATATTGAGTGCCGTCAGAGATTGAGTACGGGCAAATGTGCGGTTGTACACGCTCACGGTGACACCTTTTGATGCAAAATTTTTCGCTAGATTTGAGCCCATGGCTGCCAATCCGATTATTCCGATATGTTGCATGTTAAAACTAGAGCGTTTTTTTGCAATTATGGCAAATATTGACAGCCTGCGACAAGCAGAGTGAATTGGTGATATGAATATTGTATTTGATAGGTCGCCAGATATTGATCAAACTCAATTTAAAATACTGTGCCAAAATTTGCAATCGCGAAATCAAGGGTGGATGAACATTGAAATTCTTGAACAACCACTTGCTGCTATACATGATTTTGCAGCAAAAAATTTGGGAACATATACCGATATTGTAGTTCTCGGTATCGGCGGATCGATGCTCGGGCCAAAGATGTTGCGTGATGTCATTGGGATCAAAAACGACCTCATAGTTCACTGCCTCGACAATATTGATCCGTGGATTATTTCTCAATTGGATGCTGTATTACCGTATGCCACGACTCTTTTTTTGGTGCAAACTAAGTCAGGTGGAACTCCAGAAACTATAGCTCAATACGAGTTTTTTCGCTCGAAAGTCGAGATGCACAGGCTAGCTGCTGCCGATCATTTTGTGTTTGTGACTGATCCAGAGGTTGGACATCTGCGCCATGTTGCGACAGCAGAAAATATCACTTCTTTTGAAATTCCCCAAAATATCGGCGGTAGATTTAGTGTATTTACCCCGATCGGACTAGTGATTGCGGCACTTATGGGTCAGAATATCGAGCAATACATCCAAGGAGCCCAAATAGCACTCCAAAATCAAGTGCAGACAGCGTATTGTTTAGCTCTGTGGCAAGTTTCACAGTCTCAAAAAAATGTAGTGTGTATGCCATACAGCTCGCGTCTGTCGACATTTTCTCAGTGGTATGTGCAGTTATTATCTGAGTCTATCGGTAAACGCGTCGATCGAAATGGTGCAGTTGTACATGCCGGACTCACCCCAATACCTGCCATTGGTGCCACTGATCAGCACTCAGGGCTCCAACTTTTTGCCGAAGGTCCCGATGACAAGCAGTTTTTGTTTGTGACAGTCGGTGATCATCAAGCTGCGCCGAGAATACCCGCTCTTGATACTGCGGATTTTAAGTATTTATCTGAGATTGCATTTGAGACACTGCTCCACGCCGAGTTTTTGGGTACCCGTGATAGTCTCACTGAAGCGCATTGTCCAATTGCAACACTCGAAATTGAAAAAATTGATGAAAAAAATCTTGCACAATTATGTGTTTTTTTAGAACTGACAATTGGTTTTATCGGTGAAATACTAAATATCAATGCGTTTGATCAGCCCGGCGTTGAGCGTAGCAAGCAATTGACCCGCGAACACTTGCTTAAAAAGTAATCCCTACTGAGTCCTGTTGAAAAATTTTGAGGCCGGTATCGGTAAGTGGGTGAGTGAGCATCGCAGAAAATATCTCGGGAGAAATCGTCGCAATATCAGCACCTGCAAACATGACGCCGGTGAGTTTTTCGACTGACCGCACCGACGCTGCCAAAATTTTAGTGCTGCTTTTTGCATAATCAAACACAGTGCGGATATCTTGAATTAATCGCACGCCATCTTGCCCTGCATCATCGAGTCTGCCGACAAATGGACTGACTAATGTTGCGCCGGCTTGTGATGCTGCATTGGCTTGAGATACCGAAAATACTAAGGTAATATTGGTGCAAATACCGAGCAATTTTAGAGCTCGACACGCCTCGAGTCCATCCGGGGTACATGGCAATTTTACATAGACGTTGCGGTGCCAACTCGCTGCAATTTTGCCCTGTAAAATCATAGTCTTTGCATCACTGGCAATCACTTCGCAGCTAATTGGACCATCGACTATCTCGGCAATTTGAATAATAATCGTCTTGAGGTCACCACCATTTTTATGAATAATACTTGGATTTGTAGTCACACCACTAATCACACCCGATTTTGCGAGTAACGTGATTTGTAAAACATCGGCACTGTCCAAAAATATTTGCATAGTCATAGTATAAGTCTAATTTTGAAATTTGTCATCAACAACTTGCCATAATTAATTTTTTCATATATGATAATAAATCTATGAGCAACATAACTCCACATGAGAAACCTTTGCGTCCGACTCACAATCTGCGCAGCGCCCTGGAGATACTCTCCAAAAAATATACCCTTGATATCATAAATGAATTGTTAACAAGTCAAAAAAGATTTACGGACATTCACAATGCCATTTTGGAAATGAGTACCCGTACGCTTACTCAACGACTCGAAGAACTGGAAAGAAATAGTCTGATAGCACGTCATGTTTTTAAGGAAATCCCACCACGAGTAGAATATTCGCTCAATCCAAATATCCGCGACGATATGAGGTTTTTGATTGCTGATATGCGCCGTTTGGGTGAAAAATTACACTCGCTCTCTACTCCAGAAAAGTAGAAATTACTTTTGATCGAAGCCTAGTGAGGAAAATATTTTTTCAGCGCTATCAAGTTTGTGAGTATTTAGCTCCCGATCGTCTTTGATGTCGTATATCGGCAACCACAGCTGTTCATCTAACTCAAAAAATTCGTTTAAGCATTGCTTGAGTACAAAATGATATGAATTCATAGCCTCCTCCATTTGCTCTGGTGTCCCGCGACAGCCAACGATGTAGTGTATCTTTTTGTTCTTAAATTCACTCATTTTTATATTGCCGTTGTAAAAATAGGCGATGTTGTACTCGAGCACATCATCTATAAATTTTTTCATACACCAGCCCATAGACCCCCAGATAATTGGGAATACCAAAAATATATTTTCTGCATCAACTAACTCCCGTTGACTTTGACGTGTGAGGTCGACTGACAGGCGGGTGTCCGTGGTATGTACGACAAACGTATTTTTGCTATCGAGATATTTTAAAAGGCGATCAGCGATTGCATCACTAAAAGTATTTGCCTCTCGACCGATTATTACGATATTTTTCATATAGATTAGGTTTCAGCAAGGTTTTAGGGTTTGTCAATAAATGTAAAATGTGCTAAG
>JAYUUP010000084.1:0-3051 GCA_043754825.1 bacterium
ACCAGTCAAAAATCAGGTTGATGATGTGCTCGAACAAGTCCGCCAGCGGGTACTCAAAAGTCAGCGTGTTTTGATCACCACACTCACAAAAAAGTTTTCGGAAGAACTTGATATCTACTTCAAACAATTGGCTATCAAGTCGGCATATATTCACTCTGAGGTGGATACACTCGAGCGGCTAGACATCTTGGCAGATTTGCGGCGTGGCGTGTACGATGTGCTTATTGGTATCAACTTATTGCGAGAAGGTCTTGATTTACCGGAGGTGTCATTAGTGGCGATATTTGATGCAGATAAAGAAGGATTTTTGCGGTCGCGCACGAGTTTGATCCAGATAGTAGGACGTGCGGCTCGGCATGAAAATGGGCAAGTGATCATGTATGCTGATCGAATAACTGATAGTATGCACTATGCAATCGATGAGACCAATCGTCGCCGAGAACTGCAATTAGCATTTAATCAAGCGCATGGGATAGTACCTCGCTCGACGGTGCGAAACTTAGAGACTATTTCGGATCAAGTACGTGAGGAAACGGGCGAACCACTCACGTCAACATCAGCGCAAGTCCAGGAAAAGAAGATCGAATCACTCCAAGATATGTCAGTATCCGGTAAAAATTCTCGCGGTGGTCGCTATCGAGATCGTCAAGGTACCCGCACCGTCGACCCACTCAAGTACAACTCAGGGCAGCAAGTGTACGCCAACTTCAACGTTGAAAAAGAAGTCCAGATTCAAGAAATTTTGGCGGCAACACACTTGGATCGTGATGCACTGCTGATTGAGCTGGACTTAGCAATAACTGCTATGAACTTTGAGCGTGCTGCAGCGATTCGTGATATTCTGAAGGAGTCAAGTAAAAAATAATCTAGAGTTCGCTACGTTTTGCTAGCCCAATGGCAGTCGAGAGTTCGTGGAGAAATGGCGAAATAAATGGGGTAATTGCCTGTGATAAAATAAGTCCACTAGTAGGAGGTTCTAGTGTCACAACAAGAGTAGTCTGACCACTCAAAAACTGTGCTAGACCAGCTGAATACGACCCGCCTCCCGTCACAAACACACGTTCAGCTTTTTGCCCAACGGCAGCATTCATTTTTTCAAAATTTCTGAGTTCTGAGGCGACAATCTCAAAATAATCCAAAAATGGAGCCGGAAGTTCAGTCAAGTTGACGAGCCCTAAATCCTTTTTAAAGTGGTCAGCAATTTCCCAATCCACTCCAAGGGCTTCAGAGATATCGCGTGAGATTTTTTCGCTACCGCTATTGATAAACGTTGTGGCGCGCAGAATTTTATCTACTAGTATACTAAAAACAGTGTGAGACGCACCAACATCAATCAAGATTGTATTGCCAGTATTTTCGGGACAAATAGCTCGGATTTGCGATAAAGTTTGATTTTCTAAAGCAACGCCGTCGAGGTTGATGTGCTCGAGTAAATTTTTTGCATTTTCAATTACAAAGTCAGGGATAGCGTTTATGACAATACGTTTTTTATGTATACCAGCGGGCAGTGTCACGGCGCTCCATGAAAGCCTCATTTCTTCTGGCGGATACGGTAAAAAGTAAGGTGCCTGCTCGTTGATTTCCTTTTCAATTTGCCGTTTTGAGGCGGTAGGTGCAAAGTCCATGGTTGTCACGTATACATCTTTGGAGCGGACGCTCATGACAGTTTTAACACCGACAAAGTCAGATTTATTGAGGATATTGTTGATGGTTTTACTGAGTGAACGTAACGTCGAGCTATTCCAATATCCGTCGATTTCAAGGCGATGTCGTTCGATTCCAAACGTGGTGATATGCCCGGCACCTTTGGCGTGATCGATCTCCACCATCTTTACAGAATCAGTCCCGATATCCAGCCCAATTAACTCAGTGTTTGCAAAAAGCACAATCGTTTTGTTTAGTTTGCTAAAGTATACGTAAACTGCAGTGGATTGGCAAATGAAATCTACTGGATTACTACTTTTGTGCCGACATCAGCCCAATTGTACAAAAACGCTACCAAATCATACGGTGTGTTGATGCAACCGTGAGAGCCGGCAGTTTTGTAATCAGCACCGCCGTAGACTGTCCGCCAGTAGGCATCGTGAAACCCATAGCCGCTATAAAATGGCATCCAATAGTCAACTTTTAGTTCATACTTTACATCTTCAAACGGGGATTTAAGGGTCTCTTTTTGTTTTTTGGCGTATATTGCATACGTTCCAGTAATCGTCTCAAATTTGTCGCGCCCTGACGTGATTGGTCCCGAGTTTATAAGCTCACCTTGATCGTAAAAATAAGTGTATTGATCTTTGAGGTTTATATATACTTGTTTGGAAATATCGGTACCAAGGGGAGATTTTGGAGGTGTCTGTCCTTTATCATTCCAGATTATTTTTTGTGATTCTATCCAGGAAAGTCGACGCACAGTATCTTCGGCTTTAAGATTGCTGACGATGGTACGCGCGGCAACAAGCAAAGGAATAATCGTAGTCTGTGCTTCTTTTTCAAGAGTAGAAAATGTAGTAGTACGCAAATACTCTGGATCGGAAATTGCTATTACTTTGAGGCGATACGTATCGAGGTTACTGATAGTTGCAGGTGCAGTCGCACGCTCTGTCAAAAAAGTGGTCATTATTTGGCTTTCAGCCACGGAGTCTGCCAGTGAACTAAGCAAGTCTTTTTTTTGTGTTTCCTCGACCGTTTTCAGATATCGAGTTTGGTTATCCTGAGCGTGTGTGGCAGTAGCCGTGAGTTCATTTAGGGTAGCATCTGATTTGGCAACTGCAATTTGATTTTCGCTCAGTGCTTTAGTAAACTCAGTAAGATTTGCGACTTGCACCAGTTCATTTTTATGCAAAGCACTGATAGTTTGATCATTCGCAAGCTCAATTTTTGCACGGGTATCGAGTCTATATTGTTCATATTTTAATTGGCTGAAATCGGTATTTTCCTGGGCGTCACGCGCGACTGCAGCTAGTCCAATGGGGTTGTACCACTGTTTTTTGGAAGCCTGTGTGATTTGTTCGTTTATTTTTTGGGCGTTCTCTAAACCATCACTGGCAAATGTAC
>JAYUUP010000085.1:0-3036 GCA_043754825.1 bacterium
GGACTGATCGCACTGTTCGTTATACCACTTGCCCTCAATGCATTATATTATTCAAAATATTACACCGAATACTTCGGATTTACTGATTCTAAAATTCAAATTTTTTCTTTAATTCACGCTCCCTTTGAAATTGCACGTACTATTTTTGATGATTTTAAGAATAGCTCAACTTTTTACCTTCAAAGTATGGTATCACAAATTGGATGGCTTGATTTTGTATCAACAATGCCTAATTTTATCTGGTACTTACTGGTATTGTCTGGAGTAACAGTCAACTATATATATAGTATTAGAAAAAACGTAAATGTATCAATGTTAGTGTTAGTATTACTAACTTCAATTGGAGGTATTATTATAACTCAAATCATTGGATTTATAGCATTTGGAGCTCCTGGAAGATATATGATATTTGGAGTACAGGGCAGGTATATTATGCCAATGTTTGTATTAATCATACTCTCAATTGCGGCGCTCTTGATTCAACCAAAAACTACGCCTAAATACATTTTACTTATTGTATGCGCAGGTTTATTTTTGTACGCACAATTCGATGTTATTAGAGATCGTTATTATATACCGAGGCTCATTATTTCTTCAAATGAAGAAGTGAGCAAAGAAAATACTGAAACTAACATATTAAATAAAGGACAATCTTTAAATAGCATTTCCAATCTAAATAAAGTGAAAGCAATATCTATCAATTTAAACGATTTTCCATCAAAAACGACATATATTGCAGTGTCGATTATGGATAAATCATGTAAATTCGAAAAATATGTGAGGATTTTGGACTCGGCGGAATTATTAACTAAAAAACAATCTTATTTTAAATTGGTAGATAGTTATGAGGGCGACTATTGTATACAATTAAAAATTATTGATGGTGTTAAAAAATCTGATGATAGTGTAAAAATAATCAGAATAAATGATAAAAATTATCAATTAATTTACTAATTAGATTGATCTACTATGAATATTCAAATGCCGAAAACAGCAATTAGCATCCTTGCCTACAATGGCTCCCAAGACATCATCACGTGCATCAAGTCACTACTCGAGCTTGAGGTTGATATTTATGTGCTCGACAATGCTTCCAAAGATGATACACTGAGTCTGCTCCACGCCAATTTTGACTCAGTTAAAAACGTGCGTATCATACAAAACAAAGTAAATGTTGGCTTTTCACCGGGTCACAATCAGGTGCTTGATATAATTCGAGGAAAATATGAGTATTATTGGCTACTCAATCAAGATCTGGTACTTAACGACAATCAGATACTTGAAAAATTGATTGCTCATAGCATTAAATTTGATAATAAGTGCTTGTTGCAGCCGCTAATCAAAAACTTTGATGGTAGCATTGGAAACGCTGGATTGTTTGCACAGTTTGTTGGAGTAAGTGCGCAAAACAAAGAGATTAAACCCGAACTTATATATGAAGTAGGGTATGTATCAGGCGCAGCCGTGTTTTTTAGCCAGCAAACGCTAGAGGCACTCGGTGGATTTAATCCTATCTTCTTTGCATATCATGAGGATACTGAGCTCTCATTTCGTGCTCAGTTACTAGGACTTAAAACGATGGTCTGTACTGATTGTGCCGTAATGCATGACCATATCTTTGGAAAAAGTCAATTTAAGTTCAAATTGATTGATCGCAATAAAATTATACTAAACCTCATGTATTATGATGTGCTTTCACTGATTATTTTATTTCCTTCATTTGTGTTGGCTGAGCTGATGAGTACTGTATATTTTTGTCTCAACGGTTGGTGGGGACTCAAATTTACCGTAATCAAAGAAGTGTTTGGATTGCGCCGTCAAATCTGGCAAAGCCGCAAAAAAATCATGAAAATCCGCCGAGAAAACAATACCTGGAAATCATTTGTCATGAGGCTTGACCATCGAGTGCCAACTGATGATTTTGGAAATAATGCAGTGATTAAAGTAGGTATAGGATTTGCCAATATCTTTTTTTTCATTAATTTGTGGATATATAAGCAAATAAATAAACTATTTTATTGATATGAAAGGAATAATACTCGCTGGTGGTTCTGCTACTCGCCTTAGACCCGCATCAAAAGTAGTGTGCAAGCAGTTGTTGCCGGTGTATGACAAGCCAATGATTTACTATCCGCTATCGACTCTGATTTCTGCAGGGATCAGTGATATTTTGATTATCACGACGCAGCATGACGCCGACCAGTTTATCAGACTGCTCGGGGATGGGTCGGACATCGGGTGTCAATTTACATACAAAATTCAGACCGAACCTCGCGGACTAGCGGAGGCGTTTATACTCGGCGAGGATTTTATCGGCGATGATCGAGTGTGCTTGATACTGGGGGACAATATTTTTTATGGGGGCGACATGCACAAAAGACTGGTGCGTGCGGGTGCACAAGCCGATGGAGTAGTATTTGCCTACAAAGTGCACGATCCAGAGCGATATGGAGTGGTGGAGTTTGATTCAGATGGAGTAACGCTCTCAATCGAAGAAAAGCCAACAGCTCCAAAATCACAGTATGCAGTACCCGGAGTGTATTTTTATGGTCCAGACGTCGTGGAGGTGGCAAAAAATATCCAGCCATCTGATCGGGGCGAACTCGAAATCACTGAAGTCAACAATGCATACTTGGTACAAGGCAAACTAAGAGTGGAAATGATCGACGAGTCTACTCAATGGTTTGATGCCGGTACATTTGCATCGTTGCATGAAGTCAGTGGATCTATCAAGGCAATTCAAGAGCGACAGGGTAGTTTGATTGGTAGTATCGAGCTTGAGGCATATCGCGCAGGATTTATATCTGCTGAAAAACTGCATGTAATTGCTCAGGAAACAGTCAAGTCTGGATATGGAAAAGTATTGCTCGAATACCTGGAAGCTTCAAAAAAAAATATTCACGTTTAAAATTATGAAAAAACTATTTGTGACGGGTGGAGCGGGGTTTATCGGCTCAAATTTTATCCGGTATTGGCTTACTGCGCATCCCCAGGTGGAGGTAATAAATTTTGACAAGCTGACCTACGCAGGCAATC
>JAYUUP010000086.1:0-2999 GCA_043754825.1 bacterium
GGGTATCCAGGCTGCGCTCGAAAAATTTGGTGATACACCGATGGTCGGATTTACTGCCACGCCGCAGTTTGACACCGCAGGTCAGCGCCATATCAAAAATGTACTCGACACTGAGTTTTACAACGTGGGTGTGATCGAGGCAGTGGAGCAGGGGTACCTATGCGGGTTTCGGTGTATTGTGGTGCAGACGCAAACCAGTCTCGATGGAGTAGCACTCACCAAGTCCGGTGACCACGATGAAGTGCAGCTACAAAATGCAGTAGACAACGCAGGACGAAACAAAGCTGCAGTAGATCTTTGCCAACAAGAGCCATTTGTAAATCAACGAGGCATCATCAGCTGTGCTGGTATCGCACACGCCGAAGAAATGGCACGACTACTCTGCGAGCGAAACCCCGGATCCGCAGCCGCCATCCACTCCAATATGGACCCGATGACAGTAAAGCAACTCCGTGAGCAACATCTCTCTGGTGAGCTGCGCATCCTCACGCACTCAGACATGATCAACGAGGGATACGACAACCGCGACGTGGAGTACTGCGTAAATCTCCGTCCAACCAGGTCTCTAGTAGTAGCTGCCCAACGCGGAGGCCGAACGCTACGAGTTAGTGACAACCCAGATAAAATCGCCTGCATCGTAGACTTTGTAGACAAAGACAGCAAAAAGGCTCCGATTTTGTATAGCTCAGTAGTCGATGGCAGCTATGCATTGCCAAAAAAGAGACGACCAGCAAGTGAAAATTCTGGTGAAAATATAGATGAATTTAACGATGAAGATGCTCAAGAAGTTATTTTTGATCCAAAGTTACCTCAACTTGAGATCAATATTGAAGATGTTACTGTAATTACTGATACCCAAACGGTTCTAGAAATGGGAAGAAATATCATCGAAGCAGATAAAAAAATTGAACGTTACGACACTTATAAAGAAGCAAAAGCTGCGATAAAAATATTAGGTATAACAACTCATTCAGAATATCAAAAAAAATATAAAGAAGATAATTTTTTGCCTTCAGCACCAGATGTAAAATATCAAAATAATGGATGGATTAGTTGGCTTGATTTTTTTGATAAAGAAATAACCGAACACTATGAAACTTATCAAGAAGCTAAAACAGCGGTCAAACATTTAAAAATCAAAACACAAGAAGAATATAAACAATCATATAAACTTGATCCGAAATTACCATCTAAACCTCAAATTAAATACAAAGATATAGGCTGGGTAGATTGGGCAAGATTTCTAGGAAAAGATAAAGTAGATTTGTACAGAACTTATGAAGAAGCAGGGCAAGCTACACGTGAACTTGGTATAAAAACTCAAGCAGAATATAACCGACTTTATAAATTGAACTCGCAATTAACTTCAGTACCTGAAATAAAATACCGAGGGTTGGGCTGGGTAGACTGGCCTACATTTTTAGGAATGGAAAGAGTAATGCTGTATGATACGTACGAGGAAGCGAAAGAAGCTGCGCGTGAACTCGGTATAAAAACTCAAGCAGAATATAAAAGGTTATATAAAAATAATTTGAGATTAGTCATGAATCCCAATGAAAAATATCAAGATTTGGGCTGGGTAGACTGGCCGACTTTCTTGGGAGTTGAAAGAATTAAATTATATGAAACATATGACCAAGCACACTCAGAAGTAATCAAATACAAAATAAAAAATTCCATGGATTATCAAAAAATTGCAAAGCAGTATGATAATCGATTACCAAGCGAACCACATATAACTTATAGAAACAAAGGTTGGATAGATTGGCCGACATTTCTTGGAAAAAAAAAGAGTGATTAGTCTTTCTGAATCTGCACCGTCGAAACGCCACTACTCAAGTGAATATCGAGATAATTAGCTTCTTTTAGTGCAGTTAGAGTAGTTACGTCCTTACCCTCGCTCATGATTAGCGCAAAGCCTTTTTGTAGATTTGATCCGATGTCGTAGCCGCAGATTTTCTCAAAGAGTAGGTCGCTCTCGCAGACGGTTTCGGTGTGGGTGTTTTTGAGGTAGCCGTGGATTTCACTCATGCGAAAATCGACTTCGTTGTTGTATTTATCTACCAGTGCTGTGCAGGGTTGTGCTGAGATAGTGAGTACTTGCACCATGCGGAGTTGGCGTTCAATCAAAATTTTGGTGGCAAATATCGCCGACTCAAACGTGTTTTTGATATCGTATTTGGTGCGCTCGAGCAGCTGGATAATGGTGCGGTCGGTGTCAACAACAATTTGTCGTGCAAAATCTACATAGCTACGCACAATCGTAGAAATATTGTCCACTAGTTGCTCAGCCACACGGTCGTATTGCTCAAAACGCTGCTGTAATGTAATTAGGAGCGACTCAAATTCAGCGCGCACTTCGAGCATCACTTCGGTCCGAGATCTGCTGACTTTTTCTGCAGCCTGAGATGGCGTAGAGCTACGCAAATCGGCTACCATCTCGACCAGCGTAGTGTCGCGCTCATGCCCAATTGCGGCGATAAGCGGGACGCTAATTTTGTACAAGGCTCGAACCACTGACTCGGCGTTGAAGAGTACTAGATCATCTTTGGCACCGCCACCACGAGTGATTACTACAGCTTCGATTTGTTTTTCACTGATGATATCATTTACGCGGGCAAGCTGGTCCAAAAGCAGGCGTTCAGCTCCTACACCCTGAGTTTTTATCGGCAGCAAATACACCGTGATACCGCCACGCCTCGCGCTCAGCACCGTCATAAAGTCGTCGATGGCTGCGCTGTTTGGACTAGCAATGAGTAAAATACGGTGTGGCAATGGTGGCAGTGTTCGTTTTCGAGATATATCAAAAAGACCCTCAGCAATGAGTTTTTTCTCGAGTTCAGCCAGATTTTTGGCAAGTGCGCCCTCTCCGGTTAGCTCGATGTGGGCAATCGCCAGGGAGAGCATCCCATTTTTCCCGATTTTGAACGAACCTCTTATTCGCACAGTGAGCCCTTCGTTGAGTGCAAAACCAAGCCGCGCGACCACAAACTCCGGAC
>JAYUUP010000087.1:0-2962 GCA_043754825.1 bacterium
CTGCAAGCAAATTTATGTATGATGTGGGTAGTGCATACGGTGTAAACCCTGCTTTTTTCTTGGTAAAACTTGGTATGGAAAGTAAAGGTGTCATGCGAGTTCCCAAAGGCGGTGATTTGGAACAAGCAGGAATAAATGCTGCTGCACTAGGTTATGGATGTCCAGATGGTCAAGGGTGTAATCAAACAGTAAAAACTTTTAAGACTCAAATTCAGCTAGCAGGTCAATGGATTAAAAATAATTATGCGAATGCAGAAAAATATCCGTATGGAATGGATGCGGAAAATAATAAAACTAGACTCGGTAAAGTTGGTCAAACCTTTCAAGATATACCCGTTCCTCGCTCACAATCACCACGAGATGTAACACCTACTAGTAAAGCTACTCTAATTTTATATCGTTATACACCTCATATCGGCTACAATATAAGTGAGTGTAAAGCAATAGGAATATCTAATTCTGAATGCAAAGGTGGAAATAGAGCGTTTTATGATATTAAAAATCAATTTGGATTGATGGGCGGATCTGGTAGTAATTCTACAAATGACCCTACAAATATTCCTCAAAGTAGTGGAACGGGTAGTGGAGGATACGATAACTCTCAGAATTTAGCAGCTATCGACCAATCAGTAGAAACTGCCACCGCTAATTTTGCGGATCAGTCGGATGGGCTGAAAAAAGCGCTCCAAACTCAGCAGTCATTGCCTACTAGTTTGCTTGGAGACTGTCAGGTAAAATTTGATCCTGCTAAAGGCGCTTCCGACCAAAATAAAAATAATCGCAACACCCTTGTAAAGTGCATCGGAACGATATTACGAGTTATATTTGTGGTTAGTATACTGATTTTAATCATCCGGATTGCGGCAACTCAGCTTGGGTATGTGGCATCGGCGGGTGATTCGAGTCTAAGTAGTGGTGGAGGTGGACCGGTGGTTTCGACGCGAAATGCGATCCGTGATGGACTGATCGGACTAATATTGGTTGGAGGTGCAATCCTAATACTCGAGGTGTTCAATACCGGGTTTACTGGAGCGTTTGATGCACTACTAAGCGGAAAATAAACTCAAAAATACAAGGGAAAGCGCAGGTTGTTGCCTACGGTTCGCACATTGCCAGCACTCCATCCTGTAAGCGCATTTTTTGTAAGGAGTACCGTACTATTTTGGCGAGAATCTTTGTAAATACAATATATTTGGGCTTTTTTGTACGCAGTTTGAACTACAATTACTCGGGCATAACTCAGTTGATTTTTTGCATCATTGAGACAAAATGTTGCAGCTGAAAACGGTGCATACTGTGTTTGAAGTTCTACTTGAGTGTACCCGGAGATGATATACAGCGTAGCAATCCATCCGATAAGTGGTATCAAGAGTGATTTCATATCCAAAATTGCTCGATAATTGCCTCGTATTTTACAGTGCCGTTGAAGCAGTTGATACTTGGTTTTGCTAAAATCCAGATTTTTTCTGGTGATTTACCGAGTGCATGAGGTGTAAATGACGAAAAGCTGACCCCCGCAATTGACACGCGAAAGTACTGCTGTTCGCTGCCAAATCGAGAAATTTGTGGCAGTGGACACTCAATCAAAAATAGTGGCGCAGGAAAATCTTGCCCAAACGGATCCATTTTCCACACATCGCGGATATGATGAGGCGAAAACTGAGCAGGGGAGAGTAAGATGACATTTTTTTTCTGGATAACTGGATGTAAAAACTCGGGTAAATCTGAGGCGATTGTATTAATTTTGGGAGTAACAGCGGATTTCTGTAATGCAAATTGTTGTTCGAGCGCGATCATAAACTTTGATTTATATTCAGTTTTTACAGTACAACCGGCGGCGCCCAAATGTCCTCCAAACGCACTCAAATACTCGCTGCAGTTGCCCAGTGCAGTTGCCAAATCATACCCTTCAGGTGCACGGAGTGAGGCGGCGAGCAACTCTGGTTTGGCTGGGTCACATGCTACGACAATTGTTGGCAGTGAGAACTGATTGCATAGACGCGAGGCGACGAGTCCGATGATACCCTTGTTCCAATCTCCTTCAATCCACAGACTAGGCTTGTTAGCTGAAAATTGTGCGGCTGCCTGAGATTCCACTTCTGCCAAGATGTCTTTGACCATAGCTTTACGGTCTTGATTTCTGGTGATTATCAGTGATACTAGCTCATTTACTTTTTCAGGAACATTGCAAACAAGCGCAGCGATGGCTTCGTGGGCATGAGCAATACGTCCTGGCGCGTTGAGGAGCGGTCCCAACGTAAACCCTAGATCTATCGAGTTGATGCGGTATCCAGCTTGTAGAGATGCTTGTAGCCCAGTTTGGATGATAATTTGATCAAGTCCAAGAAGGTGGTGGGTTTGCGCGTTGAGTATTTGTAGCCCTGTTTGTACTAGCAGTCTGTTTTGCGAGTCAACTACACTTTGGCAGTCAGCAATAGTGCCAATAGCGACGAGTGGCAAAAGTTTGTTTAGGACACGGGCATCTTTTTTGAGATAATATGCCAGCCACACCACGCAAAACCAAGCCACTCCTACTCCAACAGTATTTTTGCTCAAGAGTGTATTTGAATGCTGTATATCTTCAAAGTATGGATTTTGCTTGATTTTTTCTATATAACTGGTGTAGCGAGGGTCATTGGTTGCTAATATATGCAGTTGAGGATTGATTATCGCCAGGGCATCAGGCAGTACCTCCTGGATTTGGTGGTGATCAGTGATCAAGATGTCACATCCACCGATAATATTGAGATGGACTACTTGAGATACGGCACTTATTCCGCAATCAACCGTGATAATCAGCGTATTTTTTGCCGCAAGTATATCGAGTGCAGCAGTGTTGATACCATACGACTCCTTAAATCGATCCGGCGCATAGTAGCTCAAATTTTCTGGCAAGACTCCAAGCCACACCAATCCCCAATACATAGTAGCGGTTGCGGTGACTGCATCAGCATCATAATCA
>JAYUUP010000088.1:0-2930 GCA_043754825.1 bacterium
GCAATCCTGTACCAGCAAACCCTGAGTGCATAATTCCAATACTTCTAGTTTTTGGATCAAATGCTGAAACTATACGACAATCAGCTGATTTTGCAGTAATTATCCTATTTTTTAATTGAGTAATCATACCATCTGCAGGAAGAAAATTATCTGATTTAACATCAATTATCCTTACTGTAGTTTCGTGTTTTTCTGCATTCCAAATAACCGTAGTTGATTTCGGCAAATAGTCTCTCAGCAATTCAACACTTTTCTGCCGGCGTGGTTTATCGTTGGTACCAAAGTATACCCCTCGAGCATCTAGTATTGCATCGGCGTTTTTGAGAGTGAGCCCGGCGACGATTTGTGGAAAGCTTTTATAAATACTCGGCACGTCAACTAAAAGTTTTGAACCTGACATATGTCACCCACCTCCTAGCAAGTAAGATTAGTTCAGCACGATAAAAATATTATGTCAAAGATTTAAGTTCTTTACAAAATTCACGTCTTTCACCGCTACGAGTATGATCAATCCCAGTAACAACACAAATGTAGCACTAATCAAAATCGACTCGACTTTTTTATTGCGGCGTCGCGTAATCGCTGAAACCAGTGCGATCAAAATACGCCCTCCATCAAGCGCAGGAATCGGCAAGAGATTGGTGATAGCTAGCCCGATTGAAACCAATGCCATCAGATACAGTATGCCGGTTGCACCTTGTTGTTGATACACCAATGATCCGATACCCCCGACTCCGATGGGGCCACTGACTTCATTGAGCGCTGAGCGATCTTGGGTTTGTGGCAATAACGCTGTCCCGACTTTTTTAAGCCCATCCCAGACTTGCCCCACGATATACCCGACTTCATTGTTTGTAGCACGAAAACTAGAGCCAAAATCACGCGCCTTATACTCCGTTTTGTATATCGGCACAACCCCCAAAACCCATTTGCCATTGCCATTTTTATCTGGCGTTACCTCCACCGTTTTGGTTTCACTATCTTTAGGCATCACTGCAATCTGAGACACTGCTCCATCACGGCTTTGTAAATAACGAGACAAATCAGCCACTCCAGCAAAATCACCAAATGGTTTGTTGTCGATACTGAGCAGCTTATCATCTGTTTTGATGCCCGCCTTAGACACTGCAGACTGCACCTGCTTATCACCGTCGGTAGATTTGTCTATGATTGCAACATAGTCGAGTTTATCCTGTACCACTGCAAAGTTATCTCGTATTCGGTCCGGTGCTTTTTCATATCCACCACGAGTGATTGAAGCAAAATTGAGGATACAAAATATTATTAGCCATGCTGCGAGAAAATTGAATATCACTCCCCCGAGCAGTATAACCAGCTTTGGAAAAAATCCTCGGTTAAAAAATGCCTCTTTTGACGTGAGTTTGGCTGAGAGCTCCCACTTTACGAGTTTTTTTAGCTGCTCAAATCGTTTTTCATTTTCTCCTCGCTCGATTTCTCCCAGGTTTTTTTGACTCCATGTATTGTCAAACTTTTTCCATTCAGTATCGTATGGTATTCCATTTTGACTCAAAATATACTCGAGCTCCTTGCCTTGGAGTATTTCAAACGTGCGCTCTTCAACATAGGTCTCAGTTGTTTTAATCGGGTCTTTGGCGTAGGTATCCTGTGCGTTATCAAGCGCATCGTGATCGCCATAAATTTTAGCAAATCCTCCAAATGGTAGCCAATTAAGTGACCAAACAATCCCAAATTTCTTGAAAAAGAATGGCGTACGGGGCGGTATCCCGACTCCATATTCTGCCACGCGCACTTTAAACAACCTGGCCATCAGCAAGTGTCCAAACTCATGGATAATCACCAGCGGGATTAAAATCACGATAAACCAGAAAAATATAGTGAGAGCTTTGACGATGCCGTTGCCAATATCTGAGAACGAAAACGCCTCCAGAACGAGATTTTCAAACATAAATGACTAGATTTTAGTGAGGGTACCGTAAATTGTCAACAAAACATGCACTCACAGCCATTTTTGCTTTTTAAAGTACAAAAATATCACACTTACGCTGATAATTATTGCCACAACTGCAGTAATAAGGGGTGCAAAATTTGACTCACCTGGATCCCACCCCAAGTATACATTCATTCCAAAAAATGCTGCGATAAAACTTGGAAATATAACCATAATCGAAGTTGCCGTCATCAGTTTTATTACTTGGTTGGTGTTGCGGGCGATGAGTGACTCGTTAGTTTCGCTGATCAGAGTCATTTGCTGTATAAAGTTTTTGAGGTTGTTACGCATTTTTTTGATCTTATCGAGCGAGTCATCTAGTAATTCTACCCGATTTTCAAGCTTTACAAAGCGATTGTAATGTGACTGCAGATCCAACACCACATCCTCAAGCGGCGCAACCAGTGACGAAAAGTTGATAAGATTGCGCTTAATAATTTGAATGTCAAAAATAAAATCTTTATCGGTCGTTTTGCCGGTTGCAAAGAGTTCATTTTCCAAGTCATCTACTTCTCGAGAAAATTTACGCATCGCCCGAAACAGCTTTGTAAGCACATAATCCAACATTTCATAAAATAACGTAAATGAGTTTTCGATAGCAGAAAGCTCGATCTGGCGATGCAATTCAAAGCGTTGAAGCTGACGAAAATCATGCTTGTCAATGACGATAAAATAGTCGCTCGAGACAAAACAATGCACCTCCTTAGTCACAAACGTCTCCGCCTTTTTTTCAAATTCAGGAAACTGCAACGCAACATAGATATAATCAGGACGCCGCTCAAACTTGGAAAGCTGGGTATCGGTGTAGACATCTTCAAGATCTAGTTGCGTGATTTGATACCTACTCATCAACTCCTCCTTAAGCGTATCCGTCATCTCATCTTTTGAAAAATATTTGTATAAAAACATGGGCGACTAATTATACCTTGGAGTATCTCACCAAATGTGCGGCTTGGCAAAT
>JAYUUP010000089.1:0-2916 GCA_043754825.1 bacterium
GCTGATGCTAATCAGTCGATCAGTGTCTTCTCCTCCGCGATCGTATATCATGAGCTGCATTTTGAGCGTCTGTTCATAACGCTCTAGAATTTCGTCTGCCAACGTCTCGAATAGACGTTGAGCAGCTTCTTTCTGCGCACGTTCATGGTGTGCTTGAGCTGCTTGGCGAAGCAGTGGCTGAATTGATAATTCCGCCGCATCTGCTTCGGCATCCATCTCGCGAGCTTTCAGTAACTCTTGGGTGATGGCGTCTCTTACGCCACCACTTATTCTTGTTTGGAATGCAGCCAATCTGGCTGCGGTTTGTTCGAGTTTCTTTTGTATCTCTTCGGTTTTGCTCATAATGAGCTCCATTTGGTAGGGATCTATATTTAAACATGTATTTAATAAAAAGTCAATACTCAGTTTATACACTAAAAGAAATATACGTTTTTTCTATAGACGAGAGTTTTTGTAAATCAGAAGTAGTGGGGGGGGTAACCGAAGTATTTTTGATATACTTGAGATATGAATAGGTGACTTATATTTGTAATTAGAATCATCACTACTGTGCTTCCGTGACCTCAGATTGCTCTTTCGTATGCATTAAGTTTATTTTAATTGAACTTTTTTACCTCGTTCTTATCTTTCAGATCATGAAGCGATCAGCGAGAACGCCACAGGTTATTGAGAAGAAGTAGGCTGCTTGAAAGCTCGCTCATAATAGCAAACATGTGGATAATAAATTTGCCTTCTTTTTACCTAGTGGTATATTAAAAATATGATACAAAAATTTAATATAAAATCAGGTCTTTTTTCTTTAATAATAATTACAGGTATTTTGGTTTCAGGTTTCTTTTCATCAGCTTTTGCCGCAACGTGGACAGAGCAGACAGGTTCTGGGGCGCGTGCTTGGACAGGTATTTCCTCATCAGCTGACGGAACTAAACTCGCAGCTGTGACTTATAGCAGTGACTATATTTATACATCCAATGACTCAGGTGTCACATGGACACAGCAAACTAGTTCTGGAGCACGACGTTGGCGTGATATTTCCTCATCAGCTGACGGAACTAAACTCGCAGCTGTAGATTATAGTGGTTACGTTTATACCTCAACTAACTCAGGTGCCACATGGACACAACAAACTGGTTCCGGCATACATCTTTGGAGTAGTATCGTGTCATCTTCTGATGGTACAAAACTTGCTGCAGCGAATACTCCTGGCTATATCTATACATCCAATGACTCAGGTGCAACATGGACAGAGCGAACAGGTGCAGGCGAACGTAATTGGGAAGATATCACAGCATCATCCGACGGTACAAAACTTGCTGTTGCAGCTCTTTATGGTAATTACATTTATACATCCAATGACTCAGGTGCAACATGGACAGCGCAAGTTGGATCAGGTTTGCGAGGTTGGAACGCTATTGCTTCATCCGCCGATGGCACTAAACTTGTTGCGGCTCACTATATGGGATACATTTATACATCCAATGACTCAGGCGCAACATGGACAGAGCGAACAGCTGCTGGGACACGTCCTTGGTTTGGTATCACTTCATCATCCGATGGTACAAAACTTGCCATAGTAGATAGTAATCAAGATGGACGTGTTTATACATCCAATGACTCAGGTGCTACTTGGACTGTTCAAACTGGTGCAGGTGCACATAGTTGGTCAGATATTGCAGCGTCATCTGATGGCACCAAACTCGCCGTGGCTGCTTATTTAGGCTACATCTACACCGGGGCTCCAGACGTCGTTATTCCTGTAACTGCTCCAATCCTCTCTGCTTTCACTTCAACCTCAACAAACGGTCGCTACGCTCCCGGATCTACCATCAATATCAGAGCTAAGTTCAACGAAACTCTTGGCGCAGGTTCTACCATGACAGTAACACTCGACACCGGAGCATCTGTTGTCTTAGACACTGTTTCTGGTTCAACCCTCAATGGTACATACACTGTTCTCGCTGGAGAAACATCAGCTGATCTTACTGTTGCTTCAATCACTTCAGCTTCAGTGAACGATGTAGCTCTCAACAATGCTACGTCTTACACTATCCCTACCGCTCCAAACAATATTGCGGATGTGAAGAACATTAGAGTGAGATAGAGCAAGACCGTACTCTCAATAAAATACAAGATTCATAACAAGAAACCCTGAAAGTCTGTACAGACTTTCAGGGTTTATTTGTCAGAAGATGAATCTTCGATATGTTAAAAAACAATCTTCTTAAGATTAATACAATATTTTTATTTGTAATATTATTTGTGTGGATAAATAATATATAAAAGAGTGATATAATAAATTATCATGAAAAAATTTAGTTTAAAAAAATTGTTCTTTCCTTTATTTTTTATATTCGCCCTATTGCTGAGCTCTGTTTCCGGAGCTTTTGCTGTAACGTGGACAGAGCGGACAGGTTCTGGGTCACGTAGTTGGACAGCTGTTACCTCATCCTCTGACGGTGCTAAACTTGCCGCGGGTGTTCTGGGCGGCTACATCTATACCTCCACTGACTCGGGTGCAACCTGGACAGAACGAACTGGTTCTGGTAGTCGTAATTGGCGGGGCATCACCTCATCATCTGATGGCACCAAACTAGCGGCGACTGATAACGGCGGCTACATCTATACCTCCACTGACTCGGGTGCAACCTGGACAGAACGAACTGGTTCTGGTAGTCGTAGTTGGTATGGCATCACCTCTTCCTCTGATGGTACTAAACTTGCCGCGGGTGCTATTGGTGGCTCCATCTACACCTCCACTGACTCGGGTGCAACCTGGACAGAACGAACTGGTTCTGGTAGTCGTAATTGGTATAGAATCACCTCATCCTCTGATGGTACTAAACTTGCCGCGGGTGTTTTTGGCGGCTTCATCTACACCTCCACTGACTCGGGTGCAACCTGGACAGAACGAACTAG
>JAYUUP010000090.1:0-8686 GCA_043754825.1 bacterium
CCCACCAGCGCGTCCTCGGGGGATAATCGTGATTTTTTGGACTTGATCTGCTTCCGGGATCAGACTTGCGATGAGGGCGTGACCTGCTTCATGGTAGGCGGTAAGTCGCTTTTGATCTTCAGTGACGACTTTGGAGCGTAGACTCGGCCCGAGCATTACTTTTTCGATGGCCTCACGGATTTGGGCGTTTCCTATTACTTTTTTGCCTTCGCGCACTGAGAGAATGGCGGCTTCGTTGAGCAAGTTTGCCAGGTCAGCTCCGCTAAATCCAGCAGTTCGTCGTGCGATTATGCCCATATCTACATCTTTGGCGAGTTTTTTGCCTTTGGAGTGTACTTCGAGTATCTTTTCACGCTCGAGTTTGTCAGGCGAGGTGACAGTGACTTGGCGGTCAAATCGTCCCGGGCGCAGCAGTGCTCTGTCGAGTACATCGGCGCGGTTGGTGGCTGCTAGTACTATGACTGACTCGCTCGTCTCAAATCCATCCATCTCAACTAGGATTTGGTTTAGAGTTTGCTCGCGCTCATCGTTGCCATTGCCCATACCGGATCCTCGTTTTCGTCCTACCGCGTCGATTTCGTCGATAAATATAACACAGGGAGCCCGTCTTTTGGCTTGCTTGAAAAGGTCTCGCACTCGTCCTGCGCCGACACCGACAAACATCTCTACAAACTCAGAACCCGATACAAACAAAAATGGTACCTTGGCTTCACCGGCGACTGCCCGAGCTAGGAGTGTTTTTCCATTTCCGGGACTGCCCACGAGTAGTGCACCACGCGGGATTTTTGCCCCAAGTTTAGTGTACTCACCTGGTCGCTTTAGAAAGTCAACTACTTCTAGGAGTTCTTGCTTTGCCTCCTCGTTACCTGCCACATCCGCAAATGTCACCGGTTTATTGCCTACTAAATCCTCATAAGATTTGGCACGTGAGTTTCCAAACGCCATTGATTTGGTGTTGACTTCAGAAAGCCTACGGAGTAAAAACAATCCGATTGCTGCGATGATTGCGATCTGTAAAAAGAGTGAAAAAGCAGGATTTTCAAACAGCTGTGTCCAAAATGACTTTGGTGTCTCTTGATAGATAATTTCGCCGTCACTATTTCCAAACTTGAGTGCTTTTTTGTCATCGTCTGTCGGGAGTGCATCGGTGATATTTCGGATCGGGGAGGTAAACTCAGGCGTGATATTTTTGAAACGAATTTCCTCAGTGTTTTTGCGGTCTTTTTTGCCATCTTTATATACCTCAGTAACAAAAATTTGCTTGTTTTCGCTGACCGTGATTTTGCTGACATTTCCCTGTTTAATTTGACTTATAAGATCAGTAAACTCCTTGGGTTTGTTGGCAGGCGTGACCAGAGTCGGATCCCACAAGACAGTGAGGGCAATGAGTGACAGCACCGCGCCAATGATAAATACATTGAGAAGTGCACGATTGCGCGAATTTGGCGTTTTTGGCGGTTGGGTTGGTGGAACTTGTGGATTATCCATACGAAAAAGATGTGAAACAAATGTGAAATTATCTTGAGACGTGCGTTTTGTCAATACTTGACACGTAGGTAAAAATGGTGCAAAAAAGGACGTATTCGGGAATCGTCTAACGGTAGGACAACAGTTTCTGGTGCTGTTTATTGGGGTTCGAATCCCTGTTCCCGAACCACGCTTTTACTTTAAATTTTTTTTCATTTCATCGAGTTGAATTCGCTCTTTGAGTATTTTTTTGATGTGTGCTGCGGGTACTTTTTGATCAAACTTGATTTGTACTGTCTTTGACCCCGTGGTGTATCCATGACCTTCAAAATATAGCCGATCTTCCTCGGAAAACGTAAACGCCAACCCAAAAGTCACGTGTTTTTTGAACGCAGCAAAGCCAACCTGCACTCCACCCAAACGATAAAACGGAATCCCCCATGCGATTTTTTCTGTAGCTTCCGGCAGACCAGCTAAAACCAAAGTACGCAGTTCTTTTAGTATAGGCTTGGCCTCATCGTTCATACTAATTATATATGCATCAACGTCAGCCGCCGCATAATTTTTCATAAAGATAGTATAAACACAATTTAAGCTAACGTCAAAAAGATTTGGTTTCGGCTCACTGAATTGGCAGGGGTCGTATTAGATTTGTGTTTGGTCAGCCTAAAATATGAGAGGTTATCGCACAAATATTAGCTGATTATCTTAGATAATAGTAGTGCCAATATTACTATATTACACGGACTATAACATAGATACACATCAATATTTTGCGTTGAGTTAAAATAGTACACCATCACAGTAATTCATGTCATATTTAGGATAATTTTGTCTTAAATCAAGGGATTTTCAGTCTGTGTAGTAGTCAAATTTTAACCGAACTATACCTACTATTTTGAACTAAATTCCTCCAGCGGTAAGCTAAGATAAATATTTGGATGAATTCACCAATCAATTTAATTCATACAAAAAACCTGTAAAATTGACAAGCATAATTATAAAACAGTATCTTTCGACCATGAACAGCCCAACTTTTGATGCTAAAACCAAATCCCAATTATTAGAGTACGTCTCCACTATCGACCCAAAAAACTACGAGCGAACTCGAAACAGCCTCAATGGTAGCGTGACCATGCTATCGCCATATATTACCGCTGGAGTAATTTCGCTTTCTGAAATAAAAAATCTGATCTTAAGCAAAAACAGTAGCCAAAGTGCCGGCAAATTGATTCAAGAGTTGGCTTGGCGAGACTATTTTCAGTCAGTACTTCTGGCACTACGTGATGACGCTTTCAAAAGTATCAAACGCGAACAAGACTTTGGGCAATTTGCTCACATCCCAACCGCAATATTAGAAGCCAAAACTAACATCAAAGTCATTGATAACGCCGTAAACAAACTGTATTCTACCGGTTATTTGCACAATCACGAACGTATGTGGCTGGCCATGCTGATATGCAATGTAGCAGGAACCAAATGGCAAACGGGAGCTCGGTGGATGTACTATCATTTACTCGACGGAGATCTGGCGTCAAACACACTATCGTGGCAGTGGGTCGCAGGCACATTTTCATCCAAAAAGTACTTTGCCAACCAAGAAAATCTCAATAAATACGGAAACGCAGCTGATAGGCAATTTGGAACGATACTCGATAAAAGCTACGAAGAGTTGAGTCAAAATTCTGATGATAAAATTGCTCCAAGCGTATTTGAAGGTCGAAGTCCAAACAATTTGGTAAACAATACCGAATACCTCGCTAGTTTATTTGAGAAGGCAAATATATCTGAAAATCAAAATGCATACTTTACCATGACAACAATCACCGATGATTTAAGTCAAAAATCAAATCCAGTGTTGGTGTTTAGCGAGGACAAAGATTGGCTGGTTTCTAAACAGCGCATAGACTTTGTAGTCAAACAAATTAAGCTGGTTGCCCCAAACGCAAAACTATTAGTTATTCAAAAAGACAATAGCCAGTTTCAAAATATTGTTGACACATTACCAAAGCAAGAGCGTATGTTCCCGACATTGACCGACTATTATCAGTCATTTTTTAAGTTCTGGGACAAGGCTGAGAGGTTGGCGAGATAACCGAGTCTTGATACCATATCGCTTACATCTTCAACAGTAAACGTGTTTAGTTTTGCAGTTTACGAGTCGCTTTCAGTTCGTTACCAAGGTTTGCCTTAATTTGGATCGACTGTTTTTTGATAGTTTCGATACTATTTACAAACTCTACTTTTTGTTTTGCGATGCCGGTGAGCCCGCTGGTGTCTTTGAGCGTGTAGCTAGTTAGTGTTTCAGCAAAATCTTCGATCACATTTGTTGCTGCATATTCACTGACAAAGTCAGTTTCGCGCCCTGGATAATATTGCCCAAAGTTATTTGTATCTGGATCAGCATTGAGATCTTTCCAAAACTTTGTATAAAATTCTTGTAGTGGTGCTGTATCATTGACGCAGCCTTCGCTTGTTTTGAGTCTGGTGCAAATATCTGATGTCGTAATTTGTGTATCATTAAGTGTAAAAATATGATAAAACTCATGTACGAGAGTATAAATCAGCTCTTTAGGATTGTCAGCGTACGCCATATTGATCTCTAAATTCCATTTTGCTGGGTTGGTTTGATTGGCGATTACGCTTGCTTGAGTGGTGTCTTGAGAATTATTGTAAAACCCAACTTGAGTAAGATAACGCGCAGTAAAGTCAGGCGAAGCTATGGTGTTAAAATATTGCCACACTTGATCGTTTTCTGGCTTTTCAATAGGAGGCAGTAGCTGGTTGTTGCTAAATGCATGGATTTGGCTGGTCTCAGATGGCGAAGTTTTTTCGTTGTAGGTTTTGTCGTAACTTACGTCAGCAAAATATCCGTTTAGTTTACTCTTTATTTTGGCTTCGATTTCTGCACACTCTTGATCATTATTACACTCATAGTAACACTCTTTTGTTTGAGGGTCGTATTTTTCGTATGTGGTACAGGTGACAAGGGGAGCACTACTTGAACTTGCTGCACTAATGATAGTTTCACTACTACTTTGTGAGCTGGCAGAACTTTGGGATGAGTTATTTGTAGAATTGGGCTGTTGTTTTGTCATAAATACGAAGACAATAGACACAACAACCAAAATCACCACGACAATCGCAGCAGGTATCAACCAAACACTTTTTTTCATAAATATAGTATACCTCGACGCAGGATAATAGGCAAGCAATCAAGAGTTGTAAGTTGTCTCCAGATCTCCTATGATAGCGTAAAATGCAATTGATCTGGTGAGATTTTTGGTGATTAGGTCGAGGTAGATTTGTTTAGATATACTCTGTTTTTAGCTGATATTTATTATTTTTCAAGATATTTTTTGAGTGCATTTAAGGTATGTTGACTGCCATCTTTGTAGTTTTCTGCCATTTCTGGAGATACGAGAGTTTGGGTAAAGGTAACTTTTGTAGAGTTCTTTTCGAGTCGTTCAAGAGTATAACTTTCGCTGATAACACCCTGAGATTGATCGGTATAATCGGTAGCGAGGGTTTGGTTGGTTTTCAAGGTTTTTATCACTCCAGTCCAGACCATCGGGACGCCATTCCACTGATAAATTTTGCCAGCTTTATCATAGTAAGTGTACACAATACTCGATCCGAGTTCCCAACCTGAAACTACTTTTATACTCGGTAAATACTTGTTGACCTCTGAGCTGTTGGTGAGAGCAAACCACACTTTTTCAGCCGAAGTGCTAATTATAATTGAATTGCTGTTGATTTGTTGTGACATAATAAAAAATGGATCAAATATTATTGAAATTATAGTTAGATTTGAATCATTTGTAAAGCTTAAGAACGATAGGTCGCTTCCAAATCTGCTATGATTATTTATTGCAATTCGACTTCTTTTGAGCAAATTCTTCGATCATAATCTCTCATATTTTATTATGGAGCAAAAAACGCATTTTTTCATTGACGTCTAATCGCGCTGAATTATATGAACCAAACTATCTAAAGCAGTATTGATAATTGATTCTTTCAGTGTTTTAGGGCGAAGATCAGTTTCCTTTAATTCTTGTAAATCAACCCATCTAACAGATAAGTGCTTTGCTACTCCTCTATCATTTTCCTCAATTTCTTTATTGATGGTCTCAATATTTTCGTCAATTTCAATTAAATAATAGTATTCTACTCCGTGATGTGTTACGCCCTTTTTTTCATAAAAGTTTTCTTGTATGCAAAATAAGTTTGCTTTGATACAATCGAAATCAAGCTCTTCCTTTATTTCTCTTTTTACAGCGCTCAGTGAATCTTCGCCTATTTCTATATGCCCACCTGGCAGGTGATAATACTGTGAATTATCAACTTTCATTATTAAAAATTTATTATGCTGCCTAATAACACCTACCGCACGGTTGTAATAATTATATTTTTCCGTTTTAAATTTAACTTCTAGTTCCATATTTTTTTTAATTAAGAACGATAAGCAGCTTCCAAATCAGCAACGATAATCTTTTGCATTTTCATCATGGCTTGCATGACTTTTCCTGCTTTTTCTCGATTTGGATCCATCATTAGTTCACCTAACTGTTTTGGGACAATTTGCCAGCGCATACCGTATTTATCCTGACACCAGGCGCAGTCTTGAGTCTTGCCCCCATCAGCGATAAAGGTATCCCAGTAGTGATCTACTTCTGCTTGATCTTCGCAGGGAATGGTAAATGAAATGCTTTTATTGTAAGCAAAATCCACACCGCCGTTGAGTGCCTGAAATTTGTTTCCATTAAGTTCAAATGTTACCATCGCTGGGTGCTGACCAAGAACTTTGGAATTTGGGAAAACAGAACAATAGCACTCGGCTTTTTCAAGAGTGTTATCATTGCACCAAAGGCAGGGAGTGATAGTTGGCATGGACTACTTTTGAATTTTTGCAGTATTTGTGTCAACTCGCTCGAGAAAAATTTTCTTTTCAAATCCACCGTGTGTTTGGTATTTTTTTGCTGCCGCATCATTGATTTGTTGCAGTGAAATCTGATGCATTGATGCCAGCGTGTGCAAGACAGTGAGCACATCTCCCGCTTCTTCAGCGCTAGGGCTAGCTACAAACTCAGCGCACTCCTCAAGCAGTTTCTTTTCTAGCTCAGCGCGGTATTGCACATCATCCAAGATATGTATGATTGGTACTTCACCACCAGCAATAATCCGCTTAGGAATAAGGTCTCGCACCAGTTTTTGATAGGACATGAGAAAATATAAATTAGATTTTTACGTTTAGGCAAAAAAATAATCCCTTCATGTGCAGTGACGTGAAGGGCGGGGTTGAAAGTGGATGCAGTGCGCATCTAGAGGTCACCTCCTTGGAGTAGCGTGTCAATGCCGTATCGGCGCAACAGCTTTTGGTCGGTGAGTGTTGCTGCTTTGTCGATTGCCGCGGTTACCAAACAAGCCCGCGAGGTGGCAAAGCGATCCCGAGGGACGCAAATCTTGCCGGATCCGAGCACGAACGAGCGGTTGACTGCGGCTTCGAAAAACTCGAGGTCAGTTACTGGCATAGTGCACTCCTTGTCTCGTGAGAGGGCTTGGACCGACGCGCATCTTAGCACAAAAAAATCATCTGCGCAAGAGTATTTGCCAAACCGTGAAAATTATGAGTAAATCCAGTCACTTTTCATCAGGAGGGTAATTATGAAATTAACCGCCAAGCTTATGGCAATCCAAGCAAACACGCAGTATCCATCAGTGATTTTTGTGGATTTAGATGGGGTGTTGGCAGATACCAGAGAACCGGACAAAGCCGTGCATCATCACCTGGCAAGTTTAGAAAACCAAACCATCGACAATGAAGAAGCTGCCAAGCGTTCCCAAAGCTACTTGCTTACCAGGCCTACCAAAAGACTCCCACTGATCGCTGATGATCAACATACTGCATTTATTGAGGAAAAAATTGCTCACATCTTAGAGTGGAATAGACGATACTACCAGCATCATATTCCTATTTTCGATGAAGTAATCTCGCAGCTTGAGCAGCTTCAGGAATTGATGCCAGAGGTGCCAATAGTCATAATGACCAATGCTCACAGCGAGTATGCGCACAAATACTTTGGAATAAATACCCTATTTGACGACATAGTATGCGCTGATCATCATGAACTCGGTGAGCTAAAGTCGTGTCGAATGCGTGCTTGGTGTGAGCAGCGTAGTTTTGATTTTTGCCGATCTATACTTATTACTGATGGTCCTAATGATGCTTTTTGTCTCGAAGATCATGAGTCTCAGTTTCCGCTTGAAAATTGTTTTGTCGTTGGCTGGGGTATTTTAGGCGATGACGTGTTTGATCACATTGTACATTTGCCAGTGCAACATATCCTAAAACCTAGTAGTATCGTAGGCGCAATACAAAGCTGGGTAAAACAGCAAATTGTCAAATCATCGGCTGAGTCACTCAGTACACTTTAAACCACGTTATTTTTATTATCCCGCTCACATAAAAGGCGGGATTTTTATACCTCTTTTTCTATCCAGGAGTCGTTGTCGAGGCGAACTACTGAGACATTTTTGCGTTTTTCGAAGCGTTTTACTAGAGGTTCCCCTAGCCAATTGGAGTGTACCTGGATATACTCAGAAATAATATTAAATCCAGTAAAATCGGTCATTTTGATAGTATTTAGATCGGTTTGTAGATCGCGCGCCACCTCAATATCTGGTGATAATATGAGTGCTCCAGCGCTAACTCCAATATACGTGCCGCCACGTGACAAAAACGCCTGTATTTGAGACAAAAAATCAGTATTACGTAAAGCGCTGAGTAGTCCAAATGTGTTGCCACCACTGACATATACCACGTCGGCTGTAGAAAAGTCGACATTTCTCATTGAAATATTTTGAATATATACTTGAGCTTCCAATTCTTTAAAATACCGGATATCATTGGTAATTTGTGGGTCGTTTTCATAATTATGCACTGCGTTGGGAATTAGCACCACTTTTTTTCCTACAAAACGATTTTCCATACGCATTTTCTCTCTAAATTTTTTGGATTGTAGCCCGGAAGAAGTTAAAAATAATATGCCCATGCTTTTCATCAATCCTGCCAATGTCTGCTCCCAATTCAAGCGTTTTTTTAGCTGTTCAAGGAGTGCAGGCGTTCCCTTTTTAGCAAGCTTTCCACTGTTATCACTTGCTACGATATCGTACTTGATAGTGAAGCTTGGCTTGACAAAACCAGCTTTTTGTGCTTGGG
>JAYUUP010000091.1:0-8652 GCA_043754825.1 bacterium
AACAATTGCACACGCAGCCTAGTAATTTTGAAAGCAACCAATTGAATCGTCTGAGCGATCTCAGAAAAAATACTGGGTTTAACAAAAATCAATCGCTATCACATGTAAATTCGCACGCTGCTGTCGAACAAATGCAAGCAAAGCCTGTCGATATTGCTGATTATAAAACTGCTGTTGAATTTAAAACTGCCGCCTTGCAGAAATTAGTAAACAATAATGGTAAAGGGGGGTATGAACTACAAGAAGCATTATCACAAAGATAACACATGCGTTTGCAAAAAACTTAGGCCTTCACAGGCTTATTTTTTTGTTGCAAAATGAGAAAAATACCTCCAAGCAATAGCGGCTGGAGCAAGAGTATATACCAATCCAGACTAGAACGAAACCAGAGATTGAGGTGAGTCGAGATAAGTAAGATAAGGACAGTAAATACCAAAACTTGGAGTTTATCGAGCCCCAGATCGAGTAGTCGGTGATGCCAATGGAGTCGATCTCCTGAAGTAAGTGGATTGCGCCCGTCCTTGAGTCTAAGCCCCCATACTATGATAAGATCAAAGATAAAATACCCGATTACTGTTGAGGCAGTCACAAGTTTTGAGTCAGACAAAATTGAGAGTATGCCAATCATAAAACCTACGATATATGAGGCACCTTCACCCATGTACACCCGAGCGTTGGGAAAGTTAAATGGCAAAAATCCGGCGATTGCCGCTACCCAAACTAGAGCAAATAAGGCAACAAGCGGCTCCTGCACCACATTAAATAAGCTAATCGAGGCAATGCCCAGCAGTGCAATAATACCCACACTCGGTACCAATCCATCGTGTCCATCTAAAAATTTGGTAGAGGCAGTACACGCGGCTAGCCACAATATCGTTAAAAGTTGGTTGATCCACTCGATATTTCCAAACAACGGAAAATCAGGAATATGCACATCAGCGCCAAATACTACAAGTCCTGCGGCAACGAGCACTACCAACGTTTGCTGCGAAGGGCGCATGAGCTTGAGATCGTCAAGCAATCCACCGATTGACAGTACAACAATGGCAACGAGTACGGCGATAATTTTACGTGCCCAATTTGGCTCAAAAATAAACTGATTGAAGTCAATCCAATGAAAGTAAGACGCTGTGACGATAAGTACCATAGCCAGTGATGCACTAATCACAAACGACATGCCGCATACCAGTGGTATAATAGTGAGGTGTTTTTTGCGATGAGCCGCGCTACTAGGATCGTCGGTAATGTTTTGCGCCACAACAAATCGTTTGATCGGGCGCAACAGTAGTGCAGAAACTGCAAACACCAGAGAGAGTAACAAGGCACTAAAAATATAAAATGACTCCACCGAGTATTGACCAAACATATATTGATCCAATCTAACCAAGCAACAACGTTTTGACAAGAGTCCGAATATACAGTAAAATAATTTACAATATGGGTGATTCACTCTACGAAAGTTCATCTCGAGCAGCCTCTAGTGTGGCATCAACATCTCAAGCGCCGGGAGGAGTGGGTCAGACAGTGCAAAATATCTCAAACTCAGTATCAAATAACTCGATTTTTGGATTTTTTAACTTTGATTTTTCGCCTATTTTATCTGCTGTCAACTATTTTGTTCTTGCGTGGATCATTGTGCACTCGGTGTTGCTATTACTTGAGTTTTACTTGCATTTCTTCAAGTTTGCTGCCATGGATGAGTTTTTAGAAAATCAAGAAACGGGACGAAAAAAGTTTTTTGAATCGTGGGGTATGTGGGGTGAGTATTTATTTACGTTATTTTTTTATGCGTTGTATCAGTATTTTCACGATGTACCGGTGGTTGGATTTTTGCTAGGCATAGGCACTATCGGATTTTTTATCTACACTTTTTTTGTTAAAGCATTGCCTAAAACACCTTTACTTGATGTCTTTCAAGGTAAAGATAGCAGTTTGGTTGGGCGCGGCGTCAAGCAATTGTTGAATCTTCGTGCAAAAATTTCACCACCCGCAAAAAAAAATAGTTCAGGTCATAATGGAAAAGATGGCAAGGATGGCAAGGACGCGAAAGCTGATACCGGCCCAAGTGTAATTGGTGGAGTAATCGGTGGGCTCACTAGTATTGTGACTGATAGTGTCGCCGAAATTGCGAGTATCCCGGGTGGAGCGCCTGCAAAGACTTCAACGAGTGCACCAGAAAAAAAGTAAGTCTTGCCTATTTGTACTGATTTTGGTACACTAATTGTATGTCAAAAATAAAAGTAGCCATAAATGGATTTGGGCGTATCGGAAAGTGTGCAACCCGCATCATACTTGCGTCACATCCTGAAATTGAACTTGTCGCCATCAACGACCCGCGTATCGACGCAGCCAGCGCTGCTTACAGTCTTGGTTTTGACTCAAGCTTTGGGATATTTGCTGGTACAGTGGCTCATTCAGTAGATTCGCTCACCGTAGAACTAGGCTCAAAAGTGTCGCGCATCGCTTTATTTCACGAGATGGATCCACTTAAACTCCCTTGGAAAGATATGCAAGTGGATGTAGTACTCGAGTGCACGGGAGTATTTAGAGATTCGGTCAAAGCCTCACTACACACCCAAGCTGGCGCAAAAAAAGTAATTATCTCCGCTCCCGCAAAAGACAGTGACATCGCAACTATCGTCCAGTCAGTCAATGATATCCAAGCTCTAAAACAAATGCAGCAAAACAACAATGGGCTGATTGCAAATGCGTCTTGCACAACCAACTGTGTGTCCCCAGCTATCAAGGTTATGATGGATAACTACGAGGTCACACACATCTCTGGAATCACCGTTCACGCCTACACCCAATCCCAAATGCTGCAAGACGGTATCAACGCCAAAGGACTACGGGATGGTCGTGCTGCTGCTGAAAATTTGGTACCTTCAAAAACAGGTGCCTCAGATGCAGTGGGGCTAGTACTACCTGCAGCCAAACCGCTCTTGACGCTTTCATCAGTACGCGCACCAGTCAAAACTGGATCAATGGTATACCTAGATTTTGAACTAAAAAATGCAGTCAGTGCAGAACAAGTCAATGCAACTTTTTTGAAAGCTTCTCAAGCTGATTTTGCGCATATTATCGAGTATAGCACTTCTGAACTCGTCTCAACAGATATCATTGGCAATACTTACTCGTGTGTAGTAGATTCACTTTTGACTACAGTGCATGACAATCACGTGATATTGACATTGTGGTATGATAATGAATGGGGATATTCAAATCGATTGGTGGAGTTAGTGGTAAAAATATAATGAGCCTGGATTTCTACACCAGCATGAGGACGACACAACTTAAATATAAAACCCTTTGACGAAAATCGGTTTGTGCAGTCAAATCATCTAATGACAACTCAATACGTATATCTAGAAAATGCCCAAAAGATTATTGAGCATTTGCATCACCAGCTAAAGTCAATCCGTACCGGGCGAATAAATGCCTCAGTATTGGAAACGGTACTGGTAGATGCTTACGGTTCAAAAATGCACATCGTCGAGCTTGCGACTATCCTACAACCTGAGGCGTCGCAGTTGTTGATCACACCATTTGATAAGTCAGTGATGAGCGCTATTGAAAAAGCGGTTCGCGATGCCAATATCGGAGTAAATCCGGTCAACGATGGCGCTGGAGTACGCCTAGTTTTTCCTCCAATGACTGAAGAAAGTCGCAAACTACGTGCAAAAGAAGTAGATAAACACCTCGAGGAAGTCAAAATTCAAGTGCGCCAAAGTCGTCTCGATGCAATGGACGTGATCAAAAAACAAGAAAAAGATGGCGATATCGGAGAGGATGATCTAGCTCGCGGTGAGGAAGAATTGCAAAAGGAAGTCAAATTGCTCAATACTGAACTTGAGGACATCGGAACTGCCAAAAAAGAGGAGCTGCTCAAGATGTAGTGTCTTGACAACGCCTTATTTACAGCCTAGCCTCGTATAAATCATGACGGTTCGAGATGCATCCCTAGATGAGACCAATCCTGTATCGAGCAGGACTTTATTTGTGGTTGGGGATGACGCGCAGAGTATTTATGCATTTCGTGGATCAAAAATTGAGTTAATTCTCGGCTTTGGCAAAGAGTTTGTGGGCGCTCAGGAAATAGTACTAAATCAAAACTATCGCTCAAATCAACCAATACTCGACCTTGCCGAAAGAGTTATTTCACACAATTCAGGGCAGAAAAAAAAGGAACTTTTCACTGAAAATCCTGAACGGATTGACGTGCACTTTTTTGCCGCTCGCAACCAAACTGATGAAGCTGAATATATTGTGAGAACACTAGAGGCGTTGTATTTACCTGATATTACTCCGAAAGTTGACGTAAAAACGGGAGTAAAAACTTATTTTGAAATAGAAACTGAAAAATTAGATGAGCCAAAATTAGTTGCCGAAGATGATCCAGTCAGCAATATGTTTGACATGTATCTCGATCACTCCTTAGAAATGACGATACCGAGTGCGAGTTATAAGACGGCATATACAAGCTTTGACTGGGCAACACCAAAAAAACGTGATTGGAAACTAGTAGAAAAACTCAATGACTGCGCGATTTTATACCGAACACACTCCCAATCTCGAGCGCTTGAGGAAACATTTTTGAAGCGTGGATTGCCGTATCGCCTGGTGTCTGGCACCAAGTTTTTAGATCGTAAAGAAATCAAAGACGTACTAGCTATCCTAAAATTTGTCGCCAATGGAGATGACCGGATTAGCCTAACCCGATTTTTGCCGCAACTTCTCGATGGCGTCGGGCCAAAGTCACTCGAGCGGATGATTGCATATCTCGACGACCAAAGTTATCCACTTCAGCCAAAGCTACTGGACAAACTAATGAAACTTCTGCAAAAGATTGAGACTACGTATTCACACCATACTAAACTAATTGATATGTCCAAAGAATTATTGGAAAGTGTTGGATACCTGGGGTATTTACGCCAAGAATATCCTCAAAAAGAAGAGTTTTTATCACGCTCTGAAAATATTGGAGAACTGTACTCGCTGATGCTTCGATTTGATGAAACTGAGGATACTATCGAGCAAAAACTGCAATTATTTCTCAATGACATCTCGCTCATGACCAATCAAGACGATGCCCAAGAGGAAAGTGGACCAAAAATTCAACTAATGAGCCTACACCAAAGCAAAGGACTCGAGTTTGAAACCGTGTTTTTGGTCGGAGTTGAAGACAATTTGTTGCCCCACGCCAATAGTTTTGTGGAACCTGATGGCATCGAAGAAGAAGTGCGTCTCGCCTACGTCGGAGTAACCCGTGCCAAGAAAAACCTATATTTGATAGCTGCCGAATCACGCATAAATTTTGGGCAGGTTCAGGCAAATCCTATTTCACGTATTTTTCGCCCTTTTCTCAATCAGTACACCAAGCGTGCTTTGTGATCATGTCTGTATTTTTTCAAAAATCACTCAATATTTGTCTCATCACCAATGCTTACCCGCCCATGCTCAATGGCGTCGCCCAAGCAGTGTATAGTTTGGAGCAAAAACTGGCTGCCTTAGGACATAAAGTTTACATAGTGACTCTCGCAGTTCCAAAAACTGCCTATGAGCCAAACGTGATGGCATTTCACTCGTTTCAATTTCCGCGGATGATGTCTCAGGATTTAAGATGGTCGCCGACGTTGATTCAACCTGGAATTTATGCTCGTCGCATTGCTCAGTTTTGCCGCAAACACAAGATTGATATTATTCATAACCACGATACTTATGGACTCTCCAATATTCCGGGTAAGGTCGGGAAAATGCTTAAAATTCCGGTTGTGCATACGTTTCACACTGATATTGAGAGCTACCGCAAAATACTCAATGTCCCCGGGTTTCGCCATATCTTACGTGCCATTATCGCAAAGTCTTGCAATGTAGCTCGAATCACCATCTCTCCATCTGAGAAAATGGCTCAATATCTGAGAGAGAAAGTACGCGTCAAAAATCCGGTTGTCGTACTCAAAAATGAGATCAATCCTCAATTGGTGCAGTATCTCAAAAAGAATTATCAACACTCAAAACGCGCACAGGTTAAAACGTTTATCACGTTTGGTCGAGTCGCTGCGGAAAAAGGAATTGAAACGACACTTGCCGCAATTGCTCCTGTTTTGCGTAGTGACAGCACACTCAGATATATTATCGCTGGAATCGCAGTACCATCTTATCTAGATCAACTTAAAAATCGTATTACTGATCTCCAGATTGCCTCACAAGTGCTGTTTACTGGGGCGTATCGCAGCATCGAAGAACTTGGGCTGTTGGCATCACAAGCCGATGTTTTTTTGTTTACGTCACATAGTGAGACATTTGGAATTACGCTTGTCGAGGCCATGGGCTTTGGACTTCCGGTTATCGCTCTCAAAGACGAGTGTTTTCGAGAGATTTTAAGTGAAAAAACGGCGTTTATTTGCGAGACTACAGATGATTTTTCCCAAAGATGTACGACGGTAGCCAGCCAGACTTTTGCTGACTTGATATCATTTCGTACCGCAGCGCTCCAATCATTTGAAATAATGCAGCATCATAATGTCGCTCGGGAACACGCTGATATTTATCAGACACTCTTGCAAAAATAACCCTAGCTCACGGCCGGAATTACTTCATAATTGGTCTAAACAATACTACACTTTTTTGTGGTCGTCTTCAGTCATAAAGCGGTTGATGACAAATTTGACGAGTAAATATACAAACGCCATCACTGACAAAAACGTGATCAAGCCATTCAAAACATCACCAAACGCTAGCGTTACTCCTTGTCCAATATCTATATTAAGTTTTTTAAACGCATCTTTTCCAAATAAGTTTATGATCCAGCTTACAATTGGAGTCAGCAAACTATCAGCGAGTACTTTGACAAAGGCAACTGCAGCTGAACCGGTAATAAATCCGATCGCCAGTCCAATAACACCATATTTTTGAACAAATACAATAAATTCATTGAGAAATGAAGGTTTTTGTTCCATAGTCTATTATTGGTAAAACGCAAAGCAAGCATTGTCAACTTGAGTTGTAAAGAAACGATACTCAAAGTATACTATTTTTATGACAAATTTGGAAACCGCATATTTCGCAGCTGGACAGTACTTTAAACCACAGTTTTTGTTTGATCAGCTCCATGGAGTGGTAAGCACTGAAGTTGGGTTTATGAGCTCGGATACTGACGATGAGTTTGATATGCGCGATATCGAGCGAGGACGTACGAGTTTTGTACATACGGTAAAGATTGAATTTGATGCAGAGGAAATTGATTTTCGTACATTACTAGATTTCTTTTGGCAAACTATTTCACTTGAAAAGCCAGATAACTTGCAAAAATTATATGCTACGGCGCTTTTTTGCACTACAGATTTGCAACATGCACTCGCCCGACTCTCCAAACTCGAGCACCAACAACAATTTCAAACTACCATCCCAACTTTATTGGCAAATGCTCACACTTTTTATCCTGCTGCTGCTGATCAACAAAAATATTATGCCAGTACCGGACTTTTGGGCGCACTAACCGAAGAAGAAGAGCGCGCATCTCGCCGCCGGATCAAGGGTTTAGACATGTACGATACCGCAAAATAAATAAATTTGTACACTTTGAAAAATCAGTGTATACTTATTATAATTAAAAAACAAAAAATATGTTCATCTCAAAACAAATGTTAATTATCGGCGGAATTATTTTGGGCGTAATAGTAATTGTCGGTCTCGGGGCATACTTGATAACTCAACAACAAAACTCTCCAGGTACCGTTATCAATAGTGGGGTCGCCAACTCGACTATTCCTGCCTCGACTACCGGTACTTACACTAGTTCAAGCGCGTATTCATTACCAGTCACAACTTCAGTTTCATCTACCACTTCAGCAACTAGCGTTTCAACGTCATCTGCCACTACTTCAACAAGTAGCGCAACTTCAGGAGATAACTCTTCCAAAGCAGTAGTTCAAAAAAGCTATCTCAACCCAAACTTTTCCAATGTTTCTTTTGATTTACCTTCAAATTGGACGGTACTTGATGGTGCTGTAACCGTAGAAAACAATGGTGGTATCAACAAAGTAGCAAATGGATTAGTAATAAAAAATCGCGATAACGACAACCGTATCAACTTGACATTTGGTATTTACGATGGTGACAAAGGTCCAAACTTGAGCACTATCAAAAACCGATGGCTATCTGATAGTGAGTATTTCGTCCTTAAAAATGACTGGGTACGTGTCAAAATGGTCGATCCGATTTCTAAACAAGAGATATTTGCATATGTACCGCCAAAAAACGTAATACTTGGTGCAAAAAAAGAATTTGATAAAGAAAAGACCAAGTGTGATGACATCCGCAATGGTAAAATCGAAGGTGATCAAAACCAATGTGTCAACTACCGTAGCGCTTCAGCTCTGGTCGATGGCAATGCATTTCAGTATATCAACACTACAATCAAAGAAAAATTGTTGATCGATCCAAAACAAACTATTCTCACCGACGAAGCTTACAAAAAACTATTTGAACAAAAATCACTCAGTTTTACTTCGACACTGACATTTACCGGAAAAATAGTCGATGAAGCTGATAAAATAATTGAGTCAATCGCAATTGATTTGAAGTAACAATTTCTAGAAGTATTTAAATTTGAGGTAAAAACCTCTTTTTTTATTGCCAAAATATATTCGT
>JAYUUP010000092.1:0-2897 GCA_043754825.1 bacterium
CTCCGTTTGCTTTGCACCATTTCGTGAGTGTATCATTAGGATCTTCATCAAGCAACCACACATCATATTCGCGTGTAAAATATTGGTTTTTCATCGCCAGGAGTGTACGCTGCAGCAATTCGTTTGATTCACTAGGAACTTTTGTAGTTAGCATGGCAATTCTCCCCTTTGGAATCGCTACATACCCCGAAAAATCCTTTTGCCTCAACGCAAAATAAAAAAAGTATAAAAATAGTAATGGTAGCCAAAATACACTCAAGCTAATCAAAATAAACCCTGGAATGCTTGTTATTGTGCTTTTAGTGAACCACCACACACAAAAATCTACAAAAACAATTAGCCAGCAACCGATTATAAAATAATTTATTGCACGCTCGTATTCACCAAACACCGTTTTTTTAGTCATATATTTTTGTTTTTTGTAAAACGACGTCATTATTATTTATAAAAAACACACTGTCAAATATTTTTTTTGCGCTTAAAAGACTATTTTATCAAGTTATATTCTCAATTTATTATTTGACGACGTTTTATTCTACAATTACATCCCTAACATGCAAACTCTGCGCCTCGTGATATTTGTCCTATTTTTGCCCGTAGTCACCCTCGTGTTGTGGATGATGCGCGAGCAAGACACCATCATTGAGTTATCATTTTTAAATGCGCTGCACCAGGTTTCTGGGTGGATTTCGTTGTCGCTGTTTACGCTAAGCCTGATCACCGCGACTCGACTCGGGTTCTTAGAAAAAATATTTATAGGGTTTGATCAACTATATCAATTTCACAAGTATATCGGGATCACTGCGTTTTTGCTGCTGTGGCTGCACGCTGATACGATACTCGTTCAAAATCTGGACAATCTGCCGCGGTATCTTTTTCCATCTACGAGTTTTGAGTGGTATTCACTTGGGCTCTCCCTCGGTATCGTCGCATTTTACGTTATCACGTTGCAGTTATTGCTAACCTACATCAAACGCGTACCTTATCATATTTGGAAAGTTACTCATGAATTTCTCTCAATTGCAGTGATAATCGGCGGGCTGCATATTATCTTGATACAGGTGTCTCGAGGGCAAAACAATGATCCTCTGACTATTTGGGCGCTCATTCTCACCATAATTGCAGCAATTGCGGCTGTGTATACCCGGTTTTTATGGAAATGGTTTCCACGATATTATCCTCATATCATTGGCAAGATCGAGCCAAATGCTGTCGGAGTAAATCTTTACTTAACACCAACCGATAAAATACTTAATTTTACCCCGGGACAACTGGTGTTTGTGTCATTTTTGGACAACAGTATCAGCGCTGAAGTTCACCCGTATAGCATTTCCAGCGCACCGTCTGACCCATACCTACGACTCAGTATCAAAGCGCTAGGCGATCACACACGGACTCTTGCTAATAATCTCACCCGAGGCTCCGCAGTCTCTCTCAACGGGCCTTATGGTGCCTTTGGCGATCCGTTTTATGCCCACACTGGTAAAAAGACGATATTTGTGGCGGGGGGTATCGGAATTACGCCATTTTTGAGCATGACTCAAGATGCAACTGCTAAAAAAATACAAAAATCGATCGATCTATGGTACTTGGCACGAAACCCCACTGACGCCATTTTTTCCCATGAACTACAGCAATTATCAATGCAAAACACAAATCTTACTATCATTCAAAAATACTCTGACACGGATGGATTTACGACACCTCAAGCACTTGCCAATCACTACAATGATACACTCAAAACCTACGATATTTTTTTGTGTGGTCCAAAAGTCATGATGGATTTATTTGTAAACGATCTGGTAAAAATGGGGATTGCCAAAAGAAATATTTATATGGAAGACTTCAGTTTAAAATAAAGCAACATGTATCCACTCAAAAATAAACTAGCAATGTATGGATTGTATGCGGTAATTGTAGTAGGTATTGTTTCAGGGAGTTGGCTGATCTATGCCTCGCAGCAACCAAAAAAAGAAGTCTCGCGAGTTAATGTCACCAGCGCATCGTCATTTTCGACTCGGTCTGCGAGTGCGAGTGCATCATCGTCCGTATCTGCGAGTGCAAGTTCTAGTGTCACTCCGTTAATAGTCAGTTCGTCAGTCAGCAGTTCAGCAAGTAGTGAATCTTCATCACTATTTAGCAGCCAAATCGTGGCACCACCCGCCCAAGTAATCACATCTGAGCCCGTTTTTGTACCACCAGCGA
Source organism: bacterium (assembly GCA_043754825.1). Lineage (GTDB taxonomy): Bacteria > Patescibacteriota > JACMRA01 > JACMRA01 > JACMRA01 > JAYUUP01. The sequence continues at coordinate 2,206 of JAYUUP010000092.1, forward strand.
GTCAGCAACTGCCTGCCTCATCTACCACCCCACCTCCCGTAGTGATATCATCCCAAGCAGTGAGTGTCGCCCCTCCCACGTCCACTACTCCCATTTCCAGTTCGTCTACCCCTCCACCACCAGTCTCGAGTACACCTCCACCCGTTTCTTCGTCCTCTTCCACTGCGCCACAACCCATAACTTACAGCGTCACTCAGCCCTATACAAGCCCCGGTGGCCCAGTGACAGTCGTATTCTCTCTCACTACACTCAGCAGTGCGATCACCAGTACCGCTACCACGTTTCAATCAGGCGACGGCTCCTCACAAAGCTACGTGTCTACGTTTAGAAATGGTATTTTCAGCAAGGTATCTGGCAAAACGATCGCTGAACTCAATTCGGTATTTGTCTCGGGTGCGTCACTGACCTCGGGAGCCTTTAATACTGCTTTGGCTAACTTTAAACAACAAGCTGGAGGATAAAAATATTGCCAAATTTCATTACTTTACTTTGAATGATATTATGCAATATACTCGGCGGCATCAGCTCACGATTTACGCCATAATCGCTATCGTTATTTTGTCAGTATCAGCCACCGCATGGTTCATTTCAGTGCGCACGCCAATCTCTCCAGCAAACGTCAATGTTGTGGTGAGCACCACGTCTAGCGCTGCTTCAAATGCAAGTACAGCCGCAGCTTCTCAAATCACCAC
>JAYUUP010000093.1:0-2895 GCA_043754825.1 bacterium
CAACTTTGGGCGAGATGTTGCTCGACCCACATATTGTGTAGATATAAAACTGGCTCAGGCAGGCGATATTGACCCCAATAGTGGTGAAAAATATGAGATGATGATTACTGCCGAAGCCGGTAATATATTTGATCTTGGCACCCGTTATACCGAGGCGTTTGATATCCGATATACTGACAAAAATAACACAATGCAGTATCCGATTATGGGCTGTCACGGATTAGGCATCACGCGAACGATGGGGTTGATTGGCGAAATCCACAACGATGACAAGGGATTGTGCTTGCCAGAGACTATAGCGCCGTATCATTATCATCTTATTAGTTGGTATGGAGAGAAAGATACCGAGTTCGCGCAAGATATGGTGCGTACCATAGCCAACAAGTTTTACGCTGATCATGCAGATGTAGTATTGTACGATGATCGTATCGACAAAAAAATTGGTATTGGATCAAAGCTTGCCGATGCGGACTTGATAGGGTGCCCAGTTCAGATAATTGTAAGTACTAGAAATCTGGCTCAAGGCGTAGTCGAAGTCAAAAACCGTAAAACTGGCGAGATAAATATGATACCAGTTGATCAAATTGACTTGATTTAGCTATAAAATATTGACCAAATTCATTTTTTTTACTCAAATCAGTGCATGTCATCCCGTGTGCCCCCCAGTGTTTGGATATTGATTATTCTTAACTCGCTTTTATATTTTATACCGCAAATCATAACGGTAACTATCGGAGGGCAGTCATACAATCTTTATCAGGTATTAGTCGCGCTCGGTGCCAAGGAAAACAATGCAATATTGCAGGGTGGGGAGTGGTATCGCCTCATTTCAAGCGCATTTTTACACGGTAGTCCACTGCACCTTTTTATGAATATGTATGCACTGTATGCAGTTGGTCCCGCTGTTATTGGTATGTTTCGCACCAGCGGGTTTTGGATAATCTATATCTTTGGTGCAATTGCTGGTTCGCTCGGATCGCTCGGTATCACGCATTATCTTGGACAAAACACGCTTAGCGTCGGTGCATCAGGTGCAATATTTGCACTTATTGGGGCAAGTTTGGTTTATTTTTTAGTCACTAAAAACAGATTATTGCAGCGCGAGTTTCTCATGATTATCGGTCTCAATTTACTGATAGGTTTCGTCCCAGGAACCAATATCGATAACTGGGCACACCTTGGCGGATTGGTCGGAGGGATAATTATCGGTGCTATCTTGCCAAAAAACCGCCAACAACTCATAGATGAAGTATGACACCACTTGTAGTATATTTTTTTATTGCGATTTCATTATTGGTTTACGTGTATCCGTATTTGATTCGCCAAGATCCGATGCGCAGTAAATACGATTTAGCAACCAACGAAAATACGCTCAAGTATCACGATTATGCGCGTCTTTTTACCTCTCAATTTACACACTGGGATGTATTTCACCTTGGAGTCAATATGTTTTCGCTTTTTAGTGTCGGTACCACAGCTTATGTCATTTTGTCGCTTTCGCAATTTGAGCTTGGGCGATATGCGGTATTGGCATTTTCTGCCCTTTATTTATTTTGCGGTGTAATGGCAGCGCTTTTTTCTATAAATTTTGGACGTAGGGTGAGTGCAGGTGCGTCTGGCGCAATTTTTGGTATTATCGGATTTATCACGGTATTTGCGTTTCTTACAGGGCAGACAGCATTGCTAAGCTCGCTTGTTTTGACCATCATGATCAATGTTGCAATTGGGTTTATGCCGGGACTCAACATCGATAACTGGGGACACCTTGGAGGATTTGTCGGTGGTGTAGCATTTGGTTTATTGTTTATCCTTGGGGTGCCGCGTTTACTTTAAAGATCAAGTGTCCCGTGTTCGACTCTGGACGGGTATAACCGATGGTGTTTTTATCATCAAGTAGTGGAACTATCGTAAAATTGCTGGCGGATTCGGTGATCGTTTCTTGCAAGATCTTTTCGTAAAATTCGATTCCATACTCTTCATTTTTAGGATAATAAGGTAGGCAGCACACGATAGTTGTGATATGCTGTTTTGCGAGCTCGCTAAATGCGCTTTTCCACATCTTTTTTAGCCCAAACAATTCATATTCGATTTCGCCACTGTGGGGAGTGTACGCAAAAGTTTTTCCTAAAAATCCCTCAGAAACTACTATAGTTGCCGAGATAGTACGATCTGCAGGTGCAGAAATATCGCGGGTAAATAAACTAAATTTAGTATCAGTATGAGCCGGTTCTGTAGTAATAAATCGCCCTTTTTGATGCCAGTATCGCAGTGCAAACTCAGTATTTTCACGCGCGTTGTCTAGCACCGTGCTATCGATATCACTACCAAAAAACTCAGTACTATTGTCAACTGCCGCTGTTACCATGCGTCCTTGCCCCACAAATGGATCGTACCAAACACTAGGCCGCCCAGCCAGATTGTAGAGTGAACGAGCTAGTTTGAGATTGATGATCCCTCGTTTCATATCACGATGCGGCATTTTCATATCTAAGTCAGCCCAAAATTCTTGATTTGCAAATTGATCGATGAGTGCGATATGGGTTGCATTTTGGTAAGTATACATCCAAATCCACTGTTTGGATTGTTTGTAGTCACCAAAATTTGGCTCAGGCTTATCGATAACGTTGACTTTTTTTACCCCTAATTTTTTGGCGAGTTGCATCATTCCGTTGTGCAATGCTTTTGGTACACAAAACCCCAGTTTTTTAGTAGGATTTTTTTGCAGATAATCGGCAATCGCTTCGCCGAGTTCACCAAAGTTGGGAGATTCGGGAAAACTGTAAATGTGAATTGCCCGAAATACTATAGATCCAGTTAAGTTAACATCTAGTTTTTGCATCGAAAATGCTAGCTTTTGAGAAAAATATTTTATTGGCACGTCAAGTGCGTTGAGTT
>JAYUUP010000094.1:0-2884 GCA_043754825.1 bacterium
CTACTCGAGTAAAACAAATATCCGGCAAATGCAATCACGACGACTGCCAGATATGGAATAATATTTTGTAGGTAGAGCTGGAGAATACCCACTACCGAGTCCTCGAGTTTGCAGGCAGTAGTAGAGCTAGTAGCTCCATCAGGAATCCCCGTTGGAAAGATACATTTGGCGCGAAACACGTTGTAGCAGTCCTTGAGATTGTCGCCGACACATCCACTGGCACCAGTACTTGGTGAGCTGGCACTAGGCGTGGAAGGATTTGGGTTACCGGGATTTTTGCTGGCTTCAATGACTGCATTTGAAATGCATTTACCTTTTACTACAGTACCCGCACCATTTGTATCACACGCACATCCATCAGCAAATGTTCCCCCTGAGGGTCTGCTACATACTGCGTCTGATGGTTTGGGCTCAACTTGAATTGGAGTAGTCGTTCCATTTCCAGAATTTGTAGGAGTGACTGCTTGAGCTTGAATTAGCGCTGCTGCATCGACCGTACTTTTTGCAACATCGTTTATGCTATCGAGTGACGTTGGATCAAAATTCGTCGGATCCGCAGCAAACACTGCACTTATACTGAGTCCGCCAATAAATACACTCATCAGTAACGCCAGCAACGCAAAATGTTTGAAAATTTGGGTCATATTTTTCTTGATAGGCATAGTATACGTGTTGTTTTGATTGTCGTCTACTGTTTTGTACACACTAGCTTGCCACCCAAAAGTTTGACAATGCCATCGGCTTTTTTGCTACCGATCACAGTACTACAAGCACACCCAACTGCTTTGCCGGGATTTTTGGCGATATCTGCCAGGTCACACGTGCGCGGCTTGGTGGTGTCGATACCATCAGCATCAGACTTGCAGTAAGGGATATTTCCTATACCTTTAGTCACCGTACCATCGGCAAATCTACCAGCACCAAGAGTGGTACACTTGCACCCATAAAATGTATCTTTTCCATCTTTGATTGCAGTGATAACATCGAGTACGGTGCAGAGACGTGGCCCGGTAGTAATATCCGCCTTGGTGGTGTCAGTTTTGCAGACATTGATACCATTTTGCTTTTCAATAACTCCGACTGATACTTGGAGGCTCGAGTTTAGTGTGATGCAGGTACACCCGACACTGTTACCCGAAATATAATTTGCGACAGAGCATTTGCTGTCGCCCGGCGCAGGAGTTACATCTGAAGGAGATACTTTGCAGTCTTGAACGCCATTATTTGAAATTATAATCCCTGTTTCAACAACTCCTTTAGTAAAGTTCAGCTGAGTACAGCGACACCCAACCGGATTGGTAGTGTATTCGGCTATAGCACACTCCCGTACTCCAGTACTAGTAGGGATGGGATTAGTGTTACCCCCTGAGTTGTTGCCTCCATTATTGTTAACGGAATTATCTACCACTTTATAATCTCCATTGATATATTTTACCTCTTTTACTAACTCGCAGCTATAGTCATCTCGGCATACGCCATAGGTATCACCATAACCAGTTTTTACAAAATTGCAACGACTACCAGGATTTTTAAGAGCTATATTTTTTACTTTACACGGTAGCGCATCAATATATTCTTTATTTTGATAGCAAGTATAAACATAATGATCGCTATAATCATTGGCTAGTCCACAAAAACCTGTATTACTAACTTCCAATCTTTCGCCATTAACCACCATACATCTTGCATACAAATTTTCCGGGTATGACAACGTTAAATCTAAATTTTCGCAATTTGCATTTCTTTTTATATATGTCGACGTGTCGCAAAATGGCGGCTGATTGACATAGGTATAATTACAAAATCCTTTTTGCCCACCTATATTGCAGGCGCGTCCCGCAAAACCAGCAGTACCTTTTTCATCACAAGCATTTCCTCCCTCGGTTTGACACTCTAGATTTCCACTGACTCCTTTTTGACATAGCCCAGTTCTATCGCCAGTTGTACATCCCATTCCTTCAAAGGCAGACACATCATTACATCCATTTGACCCAGTATTTGGCGCTGAGTTTTGTAAGCTACATCTTAGTTCACCGATAAATGTTCTTTGGCATATTCCACTGTAGCCTTGATTAGTACTACAACGCGATCCGACCTGTATCCCAGTATTGATAGCAAGGCATGGATCAGAATATTCAGCTAGCGCAATATTTTTTGTAGCATTTGAAGTGCCAAGAATACTAAGTAGACTAGCAATCGCCACCAATCCAAATATCGCCATGGCAACAAATATAGTAGTGAGTTTTTGTTTTTGAGAGATCATAATTTTTTTATTTGTATTTAGTATACTTCTCTTTTACACTATTGGCAAAAATTCAATCCAGTGTCTCTAGAGCCTGATCAACTATTTCTCGAATGTTGGTATATCCCTTGGCTGCTACTGCGCGATAGAGCTTGGAGCGCACTGCAAAGTCAACTTGATCTCGACTAGTAATTTGGTATTTCCTGAGCAGATTGTGTAAAAAGACTGCATCGACTACTGGCACAAAGTTTTCCAAGGCATCGCCGATGATTTCCCTACTCAATCCTCGCTTGATTAGTTTGGTTCGTAGCCACATCGGACCTCGTTGTGTCCCATAAAACTCCACAATGTTTGCGGCAAGTCTGGCATCATTTATGAGGTTTTGCTCGGAAAATAGTACTATGCCTTGCGAGACTATTTCTGGCTCATATCCTTTTTCTTCGCTTTTTTTTCGCAGTTCGTTCTCACTGTAGTCACGTCTGGCAAGCAAACCATACCAGTAATTTTGTAGGTGCTCTAGCCCCTTAGTTTCCATATAGGTTGTCACTCGGACGAGCTGAAGTCGGTGCTTTAGTAGTAGGCGCTGTGCTTGTTGGCTTTAGCTTAACTACGGTGTCTATCGTATCAACCTTGCTTGCCACA
>JAYUUP010000095.1:0-8552 GCA_043754825.1 bacterium
AGAGGGTATTTTTTTATGCCAATTTCATGTGTTACTCGGTCAATTCCTGCACCACAATATCCTTGTTACTTCGCTTATACATACCAACTTTTCCAGTGATTTGAGCAAAGAGTGGATTGGCAATTATCTCGTAAATCCAGGCTACTTCTCGTCCCTGAACCTTGCCATTTTTATCAGGCACATAATAGTAATCGCAGTCACTTTTTTTAATCGGGCAGTGATATGCTTTTTTTTTCACAACTAGCGTGTCAAGCGCTACACAGTCTCGCTCAAAATAATAATTTCCTTCGACTTGTGAGACTTGTTGCCCGAGAATACCATCAGCGAGTATTTCACCAGTAGAGGCACTAATTACGATGTGTTTCATATCTGCAAAATAATACAACTCAGGCCAATAGTTGTCAAAAAAAGATTGCCAAAACGCCAAAATACTGCCATGCTTGGTATATAATCTATGGCAAAATCTCGAAAAATGTGGGTCTGCTCCAACTGTGGTCACGAGGCAACATCCTGGGTCGGTAAATGTCCAAACTGTGGCGAATGGAACACCTTCAAGCAGTTTAGTATCCCCGAACCTGATGCGCCACACCAAAAACACTCTATTTCGAGTACTGCAAACAAATCAGCTGAGCCAAACACAATCAGCAGCATCCTAGAGAGGATAGCCAATAGCACCGAAAAACGCAATTATCAATTTTCAGCCGATGCCCTCAACACCTTTTGGGGCAATGGACTGACTGCTGGCTCACTCACACTACTGGCAGGCGAACCTGGACTTGGAAAATCAACATTGGCTCTCCAGCTACTACGAGCACTGCACACCGCAGATGACACGCTAAAACTACTGTACATCACTGCCGAAGAGTCTGAATATGAGCTGGCACGCCGATCACAACGTCTCGGGATACCACAGTCACTATTGCTAGTCCAAGCCAATAATTTTGACCAAATCGAGCAAGCCATAACTAACAATCCCCCAAATGTTGTAATTATCGACTCTATTCAGACTATTTTTGCGCCTGATATCACTTCATCGCCAGGTTCGGTTACCCAGGTATCCACCCTAGCCTCACGGTTTCTCGCAATCTCAAAGTCCTACAACATAGCGATCATTATGGTTGGCCACGTCACTAAAGATGGTCAAATTGCCGGGCCAAAAACCCTCGAACACTTGGTGGACTCTGTACTTTTGTTAGATGCCAGTGACAATGCACAATACCGCACTCTCTCATTTAGCAAGCATCGTTTTGGCAATACCACGGGGCTACTATTGATGAAAATGGAGGAAAATGGCTTGCAAATCGTCACCGATCCATCACTAGCACTGCTAGAAAATCTAGAATCTGGTGTGGGTGTGGTGTATGCGCTCGGGATGAGCAAGGATTTACCGCTTGCCGTCGAAATACAAGCGCTTGTCTCAACTACAAAAGGCGAAGATGTCAAAAAAAGCTTTGGGCAACGCCAGGCACTCGGTATCAAACAAGCCAAGTTAAACACCATCATCGCAATTGCCGAAAAATATCTTTCGATTTCACTCACAAGTGTTGATATATTTATTCAGGTGACTGGTATGCCAAAAAACACCACCGACGAAAGTTTAGACTTGCCGATACTACTTGCAATTTTATCATCACTCTTCAACCAACCGATCAACAATTTTCTCAAAACTAAAAAAGATGTGCAAAAACTGGCATTTGCCGGACGACTCACATTATCTGGGACTATCCGAGCACCAACCAATGAAACAGAACGCAAAAACACGGCAAAAAAACTTGGGTTTACCTACAATTTTGGGATAGAACTCGGACAAATAAAAAAACTAATTAACGGCTAGCGAAGTCCAAGTCTGCGGAGCCAAAAGTGAAACTTATTGATATTTACCAAGTCTTCATCATAGGGTATTAGTTCATTGAGTTCATCGATCACACCTGAGTTTTTGAGTTCAGCTGAGTCAACATAAAAATACTCTAAGTTTGGGCCATATCCGCCTTTATTGATGATAATTTCAACAGTATCAGATAGTTCAACCAATGCCCAAGATGCAATTTTTTCGATAGCAATGACAGTATCAGCAAAAACAATACGTTCTGCAGTTACATCAAGCATCGCTTTTTTGGGCGGCCAGACAATCCAAGATATTATCACCGAAATAGCAATCAAAACCACAAATGCCGAAAAAATAGCACTTACCAATGCATCACTACTTTGTAAAATTGTTGGTCCGTAAAGCACCACCGTAATTGCTGTCAATAACGCGCCAAGCCCTATCAACACCAAGAATCTACGTTTGTTTTGCACGCCTGTTCGAAAATCGATACGCTTGGAGACGACTAAGACCTGTGTCATGGACAAAAGTATAATCAAGTTGTATAAAACGCGCAAGATGACTCCCAAAGATGCGCATAAACTAATCAAACTCAATACTCAGTTTTATCAGCAGATAGCGAGCGATTTTGACGATTCACGACAATTTTTTTGGTATGGGTGGAAACAATTAGACCCCTTTATAAAGTCTTCTCACATAGTACTCGATATCGCGTGTGGAAATGGTAGATTTGAGCAGTATTGTAGGCCTATATCCCCTACTCTGTGGTATATCGGTATCGACAACAACAATACTCTCGGGTCAAAAATAACAGCAAATAATTCATCAATATTTGTAAATCAAAATGTACTAGATAAACCTTGGAAAAAAGAGATCCCGACCGCTGATTTAGTCACCTGTTTTGGGTTTGCACATCATATCCCAGGAGTGGAACTCAGGTCACAGTTTTTTGCACAACTAACTTCGCTCGTCAATCCAGGCGGATACTTGGTCATCAGTCTTTGGAATTTTCTTGAAAACCCTGCGTTATTGGCACGTGTCAAAGCTTCATCTGGAGAAAAATACGATACTGTTTTACTTGAAGATGGCGACTACATACTCGACTGGAAACGCGGTCAGGAGGCGATTAGGTACTGCCATCAATATAGTGAATATGAGATAAATGCGTATTTCCCTCATGATACTCTGCAATTGATTAATCGATTTGAAGCTGATGGCAAAAATAACGATAATTCATATTTAATTTTTAAAAGAATATAAGTATTGTTTCATTTTTTTACTGTATTAAATCAAGTTACAAGGCATTCATATCTTGTTAATTTTGATGTAAATCTTGAACTGAAGTTGGCTTAGCACTTGACAGGTATGAAAATATGTATTTAATTCTGCCACATTCCTCACTAGATTTCTGTAAAGAAGTCTAAATCCAATGAGGAAAACTTTTGGAGAAGCATGCCTCGAAAGCAGCCGCTCACCGGAATAAAGTTTGCAGTCGTTGGTAAATTCAAGGACTCAAAAGCTCAAAAGCTCGGAGGTGTAGTACTGAAGAAGGCTAACTTTCCCCGCATGACAGAGCAAGATTTGGCGTATCAAGTAGCCAAAGATACGGTGCACGTTACTGCAAGTGGCAAGATTTACTCGGTATCGCGTGTTGATGCTGATGAATCTAATTATCTCTCGACTCTCATTTTATGGGGAGTTCCAGTTCTTCAACAACGGCAGGCTGCAGACTAACTATAAGTACATATTCAACACCCCTTTCAATAATAATTGGGGTGTTTTTTCTTTTTCTGAACATCATGTTCAATATTAAAATAACAATAAGAACTAAAAATATTACTTTATTAAATCAAGTTACTGCATTATAATTTAGTTTGACAGATATTATTCCCAAGTTTATTATACGAATATGCCCTACTCTCACGATATTGCCACTTTTTTGCGGGAATATTGTGAGCTTACCAAACAATACTCGCCCAACACAGTGCGAAATTACAAAAATACTCTTGAGCGATTTGGCACTTTTTTAGATCAAATCGGCATCAAGTCAACTCAGTCAATCGATAAAATGACTATTATCAAATATCGCAATTTTCTCGACAAAAAAATTAGTCTGCGCAAACAAAAATTAGATCTCAAATCTCAATCCTACCAAATCGTTGTAATTCGTTCGTTTTTGACGTACATGCAAAAAGAGGGAAACCTGGTATTGAATCCTACTAGTCTCGAATTACCTAAAACTCGCCAACGCTTGATTGAGTTTTTGACGGACAAAGAAATTAAAAAACTTATTGAGCATATTTTGAAAGACACTTCGCGTGGAGAACTGCAACGACGGCGAAATATTGCGATTGTGTTGACTATATTTGGGTCAGGACTTCGAATTAGTGAACTGCTGTCTCTGCAACGAAAAGATCTCGAAGACGATCGTCGACGGCTAATAATCCAAGGAAAGGGTGGCAAAGTACGTACTACTTACCTGGCGCCAGCTGCATTTGAGGCTATATTTGAGTATATCAGGCTACGCAAAGATATCAACCCTTACATTTTTATTAACCACTCGCACAATCAACCGCTTGAACCTGACGAGTATCGTCCACTTTCGCCGCGCATGGTCCAACTTATGCTAAAACAAGCCGCGCTGGCCATAGGAGTATTTAAAAAGATTACACCACACACGCTGCGCCACTCATTTGCGACAAAACTGCTCCTCAAAGGAGGCGATCTTCGCTCGGTGCAAATACTGCTTGGACACTCAAATATCTCGACTACACAGGTCTACACACACGTCACTGACACTGCAACCCAAGAACTCCACAGCAAAGTATTTGGCAATGACTCAGACAGCTAGTATACTTGATGATCTGCGAGTTCGCCTGCTGATTGCTGATGCATATACTACTGATCCACAGGATTTAGATGTGTTGCAACGTATAGTTTTGGCGGGGTTATCCCCTACATTACACACAAAAATTGATCAGCTGCACACTGGATATCCGCTGGATTATCTTTTGTCACAAGTGATTATTTCGGGACTGACACTTTCATTTACTTCAGATGTTTTTATTGTACGTCCCGAGACTCAGTATTGGATAGATTTGGTTTTTCTCAAATATAAACCTTCGTTTGCTGCTACAAATACGATCGTAGATTTGTGTACTGGTAGCGGATTTATCTCACTCAAGGCAGCGCAGGCATTTGGCGATACCAAAAATATAATTGCGGGGGATATTTCAGAAAAAGCACTCACCGTTGCACAGACAAATGCAGCAAAAAATAATATCAACCATATCCAATTTGTCCAGTCTGATGGGCTCAAAAATATATATCCTCATATCTCAAAACCGTGGATACTGCTATGTAATCCTCCTTATGTACCTACCGAATTTGAGCCGAGCGTACAGTTCGAACCGGCATTCGCTATTTATTCTGGCTATGATGGACTAGATTTTTTTCGCAAGTTACTGACACAATTGGATAGAAATAATTTGCCCACACATGCATTTTTTGAGCTTGATCCACGCAATATTTTAGCTGCAAATAAGCTAGTGATAAACACCTTTGCTACTATAAAAACTGTTATTTTCAACGATCAAAATAATTTAGCTCGTGTACTTGTTGTTATATTTTAAATCGTGAAAAACCGGATATACCGGTCTAATTTTACTGAACGTTGCTAATTATAAGCGTATCGATTGCTCACCTGCCTTGAGTTCGTCGTTTGAGAAATCTGGACCTTTATTGTACACTGATGCCAATAACACATCGAGCATATTTGCGCTGCGCGCTTTCTCAACTGATTCATGCGTGATAATTTCACCTACATCGAGAATGACATTGTCTTGTTCGTCTAACACTACTCGATTGGTTTTTTTGCCGAGCGCACCTTTGATACGTTGCTCCACAAGTGCATCCTGGGCCTGATCTTTCATGTCACCTGCACTACCTTTAATCTTGTCAACAGTTTGTGAAAATTTATCTTTTGCGTTATCGACAAACCCACCAACTTTTTCTTTTGTTTCGTTTGATGTTGCCTGAGTCTTGAGTTCATCGTACTTTTCAACTGCTGCGTCTTTGAATTCAGTAGTTTTTTGCACAACGTTGTCTTTAATTTCGCCTGCTTTGTGACCGATAGATTGCATGGTTGCTTGGAGACCACCGACATTTTGCTCCATCAGCTGAGCAGTTTCTGACGGTACAAATAGTACATCACCACCGACCTTGATTGCTTGTGGTGCCGGTACATATGGCTGCCCCTTGTAAAGATCATTAAAAATACCTCCACTTGCGATGTACCCAACTACACGTCCAGATACTTCATCGATAGAAAGATCAGTGACTTTACCAAGATCTTTGCCATCTTCGGTCATGATTTGCTTGCCGCGTACTGATACCTGCTCACCTACTGCTCGTGAGACAAATTCTGATTCGCTTGCTGTCATGACAACATTTTCATCGACTACAATTATTGCATCATCGCCGACGGAGCTGATTTTTGAATACTCTATAATTTTAGCCTCACTAAACATTCCACCACGGTCCACCAATAATGCCACGATACTGTTAGTTTGATCATCATAGATAATATCTTCTATTTTCTCAAATTTTTTCCCTGTCTCAAATGAAACAACGGGGAGTCCGATAAGTTTACTTGCGAGTTTCATAAAACAAAATATAATAAATTGAGCAGATCAATGCTGCACGAAGTCGGTTATACAAATAATTTACAATTGTGTCAATGTTATTTTTGCAAACGTTTATACTTTACAAAGTACACTACTAATTGAAAGGTATCAATCTGACAGTATTTGCTTTGTATGATATAATATTCAAAACAAATACTAGACAAAAACGAAAGATGGTTGTAAAACTAAAAGTATCAAAAAGTATGGTTGTAAATAGCATGTTGGCAGGATGTTTCTTGGCGTGTGGTGCGTTTTCGATTTCTAGTCCGCCTATTCAAGTGCCGACTTTGACTGTCCAAGCTAGTCAAGTCACCCCGTCTTTTTTTGCCCAAGATGTCGGGCATATCGTCTCGGTTCAGCCTTATATTCAACTCACCGCTTTGAGCGAGAAATCGTCTAGCATCGTGCCTGAAATAGGACCTACAAAACAGCAAGTTATCGGACCACTGACAAAACCAATTACAGTATCTGCCAGCAGCGTATCTTCCTTGCCGCCCAGTGCTGTCATAGCAGTAGCCGTTTCGAGTACTACACAATCTTCGTCTCAGAGTCAACCAAAAGTAGTTCCGGCAATTCTGCCTCCTGTCTTACCTCCTGTTACAGTTGCTATCGTAACACCAAAAGCCACCATAAACCCTATAGCCGGTAAAGTGTTGTTTACCGCATCATCCAGCTATCAAAATGCTCCACAAATCACCACTATGCCAAGTGCAGTTTGGGTTGGCGACTGGTATAGCACACCATCGGCTGCTATTTCACCGATTATTGCAGTGGCTGAGAAAACTACTCCAGTATTTGTTGCCTACAATATTCCAGGACGTGATTGCGGAAGCTACTCAGCTGGTGGCGCAGATTCTAATGCTAACTATATTCAGTGGATCACATCGTTTGCCCAGAGCATCGGATCACATAGCGCTATAGTTATTTTGGAACCAGATGCACTCGCCCAACTTGATTGTCTGGATGAGGCTGGACGTGATGCTCGACTTTTTTTAATATCGCAAGCGGTACATATTCTCAAAACTAAGTCTGCAGCTACCGTTTACATCGACGCCGGACACTCTCGCTGGCATAGTACTACAATTATGGCAGAACGGTTAAAGCGAGCAAATATCTCCGAATCTGATGGATTTTCCCTAAATGTTTCAAGTTTTATTGCGACTTCTGAGATCGCAGATTTTGGTACTAAACTTTCAAAACTCGTCGACAACACTCACTTTATTATCGATACTTCTCGCAATGGAAATGGTGCCTCACCAACCAACGAATGGTGCAATCCTCGTGGACGTGCGCTCGGTGTAAACCCCACTACCGAGACTACCAACTCTCTCATCGATGCCTTCTTGTGGATCAAACATCCCGGAGAATCTGACGGAAACTGCAACGGTGCACCTACTGCCGGTATCTGGTGGCCCGAATACGCCGCCGAACTCATAGCTAATCGTTTCAATCAATAACTAATTATTTAGTATCTGGTCGTGTCGTCTCTGCAAGAATTGAACTATATTTTACAACCGGATCAAAGCGAAGTTTATACTTATAAACAGTTAACTTTGGCGAAAACACAATTTTTTCCTCTCTGGGCCAGTGACCATCGTAATATTGCTGGATTTTGGCTTCATACCCTTGATCATAACTAAATACTACATAGGCATAACGCGCGACTCCATTTGCTGCCTCGGCTTGCTGTGGAAGTTTTGCCTCTTCAAATCCGGGACCTGCCCCAGGAGAAAAACGATCCCATACCGGCAATGTATTAATCTGGGTAGTTCCTGCATAATAATAATCAAACGGATACAGTGTAAATGAAGGTGAGACAATAATCACGTCTTGATTGGTGGCATTTTTTGCCAAATACTGGCTCACTTCGCGATAATTTTCCTTGACCGGTGTTTCACTACTCGCCAACTGAAGTACTGAAAATCCAATCATGGCTATCACTAATACACTGCGAAATATAAGCGAAATACGCGGTGGATAATACATTACCACCCAACTAATAAAAATAAGCAATGCCGGTAACACAATGATCAAATAGCGAC
>JAYUUP010000096.1:0-8533 GCA_043754825.1 bacterium
GCGATCACACTCATGGCGTAGTTCAAAAAGTTGGTACGCATCGTCACCTCGATATTTCGTGGTTGCACTTGATCCTCAACCGTGCGCACTCCTCCACTAAACGCAATATCATCATCGTCAAGCAGTGGCACTGGCTCAGTAAGCACCTCGCTGTCGTCACTTTTTACCTCATCGACACCATCTTTCAAAATCAACGCATCAAACTCATCGCGCGCCATCGCGTTATCGTTTAAAATTTTGCTGCTGTTTTCACTAATTTTTTTAGGCATTTCCTCATGAAAATGTGCTTTTTTTCATACTTTGTCAAGTTAAATTTGCCTTCTTGATGTTTACTTTTTCCACCCTTTTTTCATATCGGCATAGCTTTCTTTTGACACGGTAGTTTTAGCCTTTGATTTTGCCGTACCTTTTTTCTTTTTAGCGTTGATATTGTTTGCAAGGCTATTTTTTACACCGAGCTTGTTTTTCTTGGTTGTTGGCATAGTAAATTTACTTAAATAAACTAGCTCACAAATGTCAATGATTATTTTTTGCAATCTGTTTACAATTCTCTTGGAGCAGGAATCCGTGCCACGATCGCCTCTAGCAACTCTGCTACACCTTGCCCTGTCTTGCCACTCACTGACAAAATCTGGTCTCTCTTGTATCCAAGTATTCGCTCTATTTCCTCAGAGCGTGCATCGACGTCAGCATTTGGCAGGTCAATTTTGTTTAGTACCGGGATGATAGCCAAGTCTAGCTCGATCGCAGTATAAAGATTTGCCAGAGTCTGCGCCTGGATGCCCTGCGTCGCATCGATTACGAGTATCGCCCCTTCACACGCCATCAGCGAGCGAGACACTTCATACGCAAAGTCAACGTGCCCTGGTGTATCGATCAAGTTGAGGATATACTGCTGTCCGTCGTGAGCGGTATATTTCATACGCACTGGCTGGAGTTTGATGGTGATACCGCGCTCCCGCTCCAAATCCATGCGATCGAGCGTTTGTTCTCGGATATCGCGCTTTTCAATCGTACTCGTGATCTCCATCAACCGATCCGAAAGCGTACTCTTGCCGTGATCAATATGGGCGATAATCGAAAAATTTCGGATATTCATCTGATTACCAAATCAAACAAATCGAAAACCGTCAAAACAAATTGACTACGATTATATTATTTAATATTTTCATGATATGCAGCAATACACGTCAGCCATAATTTTTAACCTAGATCATACTCGTATTTTACTTCTTAAACGAGCAAATCACAAAAAAACTCACCCCGGCTATATCACTGGTTTTGGAGGACATGTTGAAGTTGGAGAAACTCCTGAGCAAGGCATAGTTCGTGAATTAGATGAAGAGACTGGTATCAGCGCGAGCGATCTTAAAACAGTTGCCATTTGTCATTTTGACGATGCTGACGGATACGAAAATCGCGAAATTTTTGTGTTTCAGTGTACTGCGTTGTCACTAGATATCACTGCAGATCCTCATGACGGCACTGCAATTATCATTCCATTTGACTTCGAAAGCATCGATCAAATCCGTTCGCAATGCACCGAGGCTTGCTGGTTTTCAATGCAGCATTTACTAACAAAAAACACTGACGTCCTAGATATCACCTCGCAAATGAGAGATGAAGAAATTCTGAGAAAGTTAAATAAAAAAAGCCACCTTTTGAGGGGTGGTGAGCTGATGTAAAAAGTACTAATTTCCAAACGCTCCTCCAAGGTTTCGTATGGTGTGTGTGCTTGATTGCTTGGTCAGCTTAAATGAAATAATAACAGCCACAAAATTTAGCAAAAATAAAAATTTTACAGCTTTGGATGTAGGTAACTTGATTTTAACTATTTGCATAGATGACTCTTTACTAGACTGTGAATGCAGTATTGTGTCTCTGGATTAGCATATAAAATATGAATTATAAATA
Source organism: bacterium (assembly GCA_043754825.1). GTDB lineage: Bacteria > Patescibacteriota > JACMRA01 > JACMRA01 > JACMRA01 > JAYUUP01. The sequence goes on from JAYUUP010000096.1 coordinate 1,915, forward strand.
CTCTAATTTTGTATGTTTGATTATTGACTAACTACTATTTTAGTATTATTACATATCTAATTCTAACAAATCACTTTATGCCAAGCAAAATATTTTTTCTTACGGGATCGACCTCCGGAATTGGCGAGGAGACTGCGATCGGATTGGCTGCGCATAGCGATGTGCTGATTTTACCCGTGCGCAATATGGAAAAGGGTGAGGCATTGAAAACTAGATTACTCACCATCAACCCAGCGCTGCAAATTGGCTTGATTTTATGTGACCTGACTTCGATCGCATCCATCAAATCGTGTGCCAAAATAGTCGTCGAGAAATACGATCACCTCGATGTGCTGATCAACAACGCGGGGATTATCAATACTACTCGGGAAGTCACCGTCGATAGGCTCGAGGAAACCTTTGCCGTCAATGTACTCTCGCAGTTTCTTTTTAACACGCTACTCTTGCCCCTGTTACAAAAATCGCCGCAGGGACGTATCGTCAACCTCTCCTCACTCGGTCACCGCATGGGAAAACTCGACTTCTCAAACATCCAAGGCGAAAAAAACTGGTCTGGTTTTGGTGCATATTTCAACAGTAATTTTGAGCGAAATCTGCTCACCAGTTATCAGGCTGATCAACTGAAAAATACGTCTGTCACCGTCAACTGTCTGCATCCTGGTGCGATTCAAAGCAATCTTGGCGTACAAAACAAGGGCGTAGTAGCAAATTTTTTCATCAAGTTCTTTTCACGATTTGCTAAACCAACTGCCGAGGGCGCAAAAACTACGCTGTATGCGGCACTCAGTCCAGAACTAACACACATAACTGGAGCCTACCTCAACAATCAAAAAATCGGGCGAGCAACCCCGGCTTCACAAGATCTTGCAACTGCAAAAAAGTTTTGGGAATACTGCGAAAACTTGGCAAAATAAAAAACCACCTTTTTAGGGGTGGAAATTTAGTGAAAACGATATAGATTTGACTATTTTGCGTTGACGGCAATCTTTTTGTGACCGGAGATGATGACAATTGGAATCATGACGGTGAGGATTCCATTTGAAAGGTCAGCTTCGATTTTTTCGATATCAAAGTTTTCGCTGATGGTGAGCTCACGAGAAAATTCACCCCAAAAGCACTCCTCAAGCAACATTTCTTGTCCAGCATCGTATGGTTTTTTGCGCGCACCACGAATCGTGATATTTTGCCCATCTACTGCTACATCCAAATCTTCAGCGCTGACACCAGCAACCGTCGATACGATATAGATGACATTTGACTTTCGATAGACGTCGACTGTGAGTTGTGGGACGTCTTCTGGAGACCAATCGGCCTCAGTTTTTTCAGGAACTGCTGGGGGCATTTGTTTGCCCAAGCCTGGTGTTGTAGATGGTATTTGTTGATTCATAACGAGTGTTATGCTATCTCTCTACCAATCAATCGATGGATTTGTCAAGAGTAAATTTTTTGTTGTTTTTATTGAGCGGCTGGTGGTGGCGCTATTTTGAAAAGTTCGTCATTTGAGTACGGTACTATGCCATTTTTTCTGCCGTAAACAGTGATTTGATCATTGGCTTCTTGCTGCGTTTGCGAGATAAATGAGTCAATTTGGTCTTGGGTACTTTTTCGTTTATTTTCCAAAATCTCACGCTGGCGCACTTGGGTTGTATACGTGTTGGTGAGAACAATGAGCCCGACAAAGCAACTCACGAAAATCACAAACAACAATAGAGACGAAGACTGCGCGCGCCGCATAAAATGTAGTTAAATTCTTGCCGAAATCATACTCCAGTCTAGGTGTTTGAGCCACTGCTCTATGTACTCACCTTTGTTAGTTTGATAGTCAAAAAAGTAAGCGTGATCGTACATGTCGAGTGCGCCAACCAGTGCAAATCCTGCTGTAGATCCCTCATCGTGAAAATCACCCACATTGTGATATAATACTCGATTTTTTGGGTCGAGCTCTAGGCGATACCAACCACGGCAGGTTTTTGCAATTGCTTTGAGGTCAGACACAAATACATCCCACGAGCCAAATGACGTCTCAACCAGTGCTTTGAACTCTGCGCTGACATCGTCTACACTGCTCGCTTCGGTTTTCATACTCGCAAAGTACAACTCATGCAGTTCTCGTCCTGAAAGCGCATACTGGAGTGTCTTTTGCATCCCACGGACATTGGAAACGGCCGGAGTTTGTGAAATGCCATTGATAAGAGCTGGGATAGTCTGAGTTTGATTGTAATATCCTTCGTATAGTTTATAGTGTTCAGATAACTGGATTTGGCTGAGGAAACCAGGAATTTCGGTGTAGGTCAAAGTGTATTTTGGTGACATGACTATACTGTAAATTTAATATAATTTTTATGCAAGGTCACTAGTTTACCGCCTTCAGTTGCCAGTCGCGGTTCCAGATTCGCTCATTAAACTGCTCTTTGGATAGTGGCTTATAATAAGTAAGCGGCGAAAAGAACGAATACACTGCAAACACCGTACACACCAGCAAGATACACAACGCATACACAAATCGACGTGACTCTAAAAACTTTAGCATCGGACGAGAAATATACGTAAATACCAGCGCTGCCAACAGCATACCCAGCATAAGTGGGATAAAATAATGATAAAGATACAGCACCCGCTTGATTTGCATTACGGAGATCATATAAGCGATATACAGTAAAAGCAGCGAGCAAATTGCTCCAAACAACCGTGGATAGATGATTTTGAGTCCGAAAAACACTCGCGAGATGATTAGTGCCGCTGCAAACAATACTCCGATCAGACTGAGTGACCATGCCGCAGGATTTCCCTGGAGGTATAGGTACTTGGCATCTTTTGAACATACTTTTTGCTTGATTGAGTCAGACAGCTGGGAGTCACACACTTTTTGAACCGTATCATAGAGTGGTGAGCAGGCCGTGGTTTTATCGCCGTCAATCCACACGTTTTTGTCGCACAACTCACTGATTTTGACATCTGCACTATATCCAAGTCCTGGCGACCACACGATTTCCCACCGATAATTTATGGTTTTATTGCCAATCGGCCAGGTCCAAGGCGAGGAACCGTTTTCTCCACTCTTTGTCACATCAAGCTCTGGTACACCATCATTATAATACTGTGTAAAGCTTATGTGCTCCAGCATTTGTCGAGGAAATGCCCTCAGATTAGTTTGCTGACCAGCATCCATTTGCGCCTTAAATTTTAGATAACGACACTCCAAAAATCCCGTTTTACCCGCGTCCTGTTTACACCGTTCTTCGTCACTTAACTTGAGGATTTTACTTTGATTTATATAATAGTTTTTGTTGGTCAAATCATGAGTTTGCAAATTTCTAGCAAGCGAAAAATGTATAAAGTAAATTGCACAAAATACTACTGCAGCTGTCCCAAAACACACCAGCAAACACCCAATTAACCGCGGAATTTTTTTGAGTAGCGCCACAAATGTAATCTTATCCAGCTTGTCAACCCACTGCGGCAGCACTTTTTGAGCATACAGCTCTTGCAAAACTAGTAAAAATGGCAATAGCACTAGTATTAGTCCATTGAGTTTAGTCGACACCACCAGTCCGATAAGCACTCCCAACGTCAGGTATTGGACCCACGTTCGCACTCCTCGCCGACTCCACAGGTACGCAAAATATGCCAGTGCGCTCATAATAAAAAATCCTTGCGTACTCTCGAGCATCGCAGCCCGTGAGTGTACGATGAGCGCATTATCAAAGAGGTATAGCGAAGTAAAGGCAAGTGAAATATGCGGATTTCTACTAAAAAATAACAGTATCAAAAAGAACAACGGTGCGATCAAAATAGCAAAAATTACCGGGAAAAATCGATATCCGGCATACGACATTGGCTTGACCGCTTCTTGGCAAAACGTATCGGCTACTGGCGTCGCAGTCAGCTTTTTCTCAGGATCGCTGGCTTCGTTTGTCCATCGCTCGATATTTACACACTCGCCACCCTTGGATGCAAGTCTAAAAATGTTTTGGCACTGCTCAGTTTTACTAGGAAAATCTTTGACAAAGTCGGTCTGATCAAATGTTTTGCAGCGCTTGGCATCAGTGTCATAAAATACTTTTTGCACGCCGTCATTTGGGTGCCACATCTTTTCACCAAGTGCGATAAATAACTTGCCCAATGGTGGGTGCGGCTCCATAAAAAATGCCCCATCGACATATTTTTGGGCACTCGCGATATGATAATTTTCATCCCAAAACTGCGCAGCTGGTGACCCGTAGTTGAGTCCATACGTTAACGTAGCCACCATAAATACAATACTCAGATATATCGGAACCACAAGCGGTTTGAGCTGAGCGAGCCAAGAAGTTTTCATACAGTTTGCTCAGGTGTCACCCCTTGACGTTTTTTTGTCAAAAGCTGAGCGATTGTTTTCGCCACTTCGCCCCCTACTCCATCGATCCCGAGCCCTGCTATAAACTTTGCATCGGTGAGTTGACTCGCTTTTTGTACAGATATACGTAGATTTTGTATTGCTTTTTCACCAAACCCTTCCATCTCGAGTATTTTTTCGTATGGCAAATCGAACAAGTCAGCAATATCACTCACGGCAAACTCGGTGATAAACTTTTCAATCGATTTTTGCGACAGCCCATCCATGTTTGCGATACCACGCGAAGCAAAGTAACTCAGTCGATTTTTGATTTGTGCTGGACAATACTCGCTATTGGGGCATATTAAGTCAACCTCAGTTTTACTCCGAACCAACTCAGTATCGCACGATGGACAAGCAGTAGGAATACCAATCAATACCGCATCTTTTTCTCGCAGATTTTCCAACAATTGTACTACTTCGGGTATAATATCACCGGCTTTTCGGATAATCACCATATCGTGCGTGTGTAGTGCGAGCTCACTGACCTCCTTGACGTTATGCAGTGTCGCACGTCCTACTGTCGAGCCATCCAGCAATACCGGCTCCAGCACTACGATCGGTGTTACACGCCCTGTCCGTCCTACTTGCCACAAGATATCGAGCACTCGAGTCACCACTTCAGTCGGCGCAAACTTGATAGCTGCCCACGCCCGAGCCGTCTTGCCCACTACTTCGAGTTCACGTGCCAAAGTATTATCCTCAATTTTGATCACCACTCCATCGATACCATACGGCAGTTTTTCTCGTATCGCGTGCAGCGACTGAGCAAATTTCCAAGCATCCATTACCGACGAAACTACATTGTTTCGAGGATTGGTGGCAAACCCGAGCTCTGATAAAAATGCCAACTCATCGGTGTGTGATTCAAATGAAGATGGTGTAAATTTTTCGCCCATAATCGTGGTTATACCAAGACGGTTGCCGGAGTTATTAGCTGTCCATCGACTGAGAGTCCGACACTGACCACATTTTTAACTACCGTTTTTTCGTCTTCGCTGTTGTTTAGAGCTCGCATCTTTTCTGGATCAAATCCAGCACCTTTTTCAGGAACTACTATCGCCACCCCTACTTCTGACAGTTCACTTTTGAGTTTTTCAAAGCTACTTTTAAGTGTCGCAATGTAAGTCAACACTTTTTCATCATCAGTCTGCGGTGCATAAGAAAATGCGATATGTAGCGTCGACAAAAATCCAACCAGAGGGTCAAGCACTGCTCTTTTGCCTATTTTTTTGTAGCGATCGAGGTCGATAGTGTGCTGCTTATGTAGGTTGTCCATGTCCGCGTACAATCGCAAGTTTTTGTGTTCGAGTTCTTTGATTTTTTCCTCGTGGTTAGGGTGCTTTTTTTCAATTTCTGTTGGTTTTTGCGTAGTGACCTCTTCTGGTTTTAATACTTTTCTGTGCAACGGATCGACGTGCTTTTTGGCGTGAGAGGTCATAAGGAAATGTTATGAGCCTAGCGTAAATCAAACCTTCTTGTCAAATACCCGATCATTGATACCTCAATCTTTTTAAACAATAGTTTTCTGTTGCAAATATCGATATGATTCTACAGCCGATAGAACATATAGTACAAAATAGTAAATAGAAAGCAAGAAAAATGAACCTACAATTAATAATCCATTGCCAATATCTGCACCAACACCATCACTTTTTAAGAATAAACTTTGGTTGAATACTGGAGCCAGCGATACAAAAAAGTAAAGTCCAAAAAAGAAAGGAGAGGGAATAGCAAACATTAAAAAACGGTTTTTAGCTGCCTGCATTCGACCTAAATAACTAAAGTGCAATCCAAATATTCCACCAACCAACCCAAGTGCACCAGCAGTCAACCCTGACTTTTCAGCGTCTTCAAACGCATCGTCCTGCATTTTTGCATAGTCAGCATCAGTCGTAGTCAAAAGTTTATACATTTCTACCAAGAGAAAAATTGACGCCACTAATACTGGAATTGCCAAGAAAAGCCAGCCGATAGTAAATGCCAAGATATACAGCACCCCAGCCGTGGTTTTCTTTTGATAAAAGCTATGCACGCCAAAGTATCCCAGAGTTACCAACAGCAAAATCGCCGCAATTCGATTAGTTTTCATAATATGTGTAATTCTGCACTAATATACATGTAAAGCATTGTCAATATATGAAAATAACTATGTTTTACCCAGAGTATTTGACGAAACCTGAAAAATCATCTCTACTTATACATATATTTATGCCGACGCTCAATCCTGCACGCAAACAAGTC
>JAYUUP010000097.1:0-8531 GCA_043754825.1 bacterium
ATAAAATAGGGAAACTCATTGACAGCTTTGATTGCGGCTACGTCTGGTAGTATCGTGAGCGTTTTTCCATCTGCAGATACTACAAAAGTTTCATTGATACCTTTGCGTGACTTTGATGAAAAGCTATTTGGTACTGACAACAAAAGTCCTGGTGTTTTAGTCTCAATACTGTCGGCGGGGTGGGATTTTTCCTCGATTTTTTGGATCGTTTGTAGGACTGTCTTTTCATCGCCAGCAGTACCAGTTTCAATTTTTTTGGTGAGTGCCTCAAGCTCGGTTTTTTGAGCGTCGACTACCACTTTTTTCTCAGTTATCAATGATTTTTCAAGATCAGTTTTGGCTGCATTTTGTACATTTTTAATATCAAACTCGGCAGAAATTTGAGACAACGCGTTGGTTTCCTTGGCAAGATCAGTACGGGTGAGCGAATTTTCAGAGTCGACAATATCAGGTACAAGCAATGGTTTTTCGGCTGGGAGAGAGCTTTGCGATGAACTGCTGCTACTTGAAATACTCGATGCGACACTAGACACTACAGAACTAAACGCTGAACTGACTGCAGATACAACACTCGAGCTACTTGAACTAGTAAGCCACGTAGGATTTTGCAGTGGAATTGCCAGAGAAATACCTGGCTTCTTGGTTTCAAATTTTTGTACTTTTTTAAGTTTCTCTTTAACTGTCTGAGTGTTGGTTTTGCCTGCGTTAACTGCGACTTTATCACTAATCTCATCTTTAATTGCATTTTTCTTCATTAATGCGTTTGCCCCTAAATCATAGGTAAAGACAATGCTAGAAAGATCATTTTTGAGTGCATCAGCATTTTTGAGTACAAATAGTTTGGTGATACCATCGTATGTCGCGGTATAACTTAGGTCGACATTTGGTAGTACATCTAGGTAGGTAATCGTGCTTTTATCAATCTTGGCAGGTTTTTTGGGGTCAAATGACAGCGGTTTATCGCCTACGGTAACGGTTTTAACAATCACTTTATCACCGGTTTTGCTCGTAAATTGCCATCCATCATTTGGATTTTTAGCAAAATATGCCTTGAAGTCGTTGCCACTTGTTTCGTAAAAATACCCTGTTTTGATTTTATTTTTGGCGCTGAGTTCACTGATGAGGTTGGTTACCGGGAGAATTTTGCCAGTTGTTTCATCTTTATAGTTTACTTTGGCACCGTAGGCACAGACTACCGTTTTGAAAAGCTCAGGATTAGTGGTCGGTGTTTTGTTGCTTTCGACGCCCTGGATGCGGGCGACATAATAGGTGCGGTTGTACTCCTCTCGTTTTTGTTCGTCTTCAAACCAGCCATTTGGATTTGAGCAGCTCGCTGGTACGCTATCACCAGTCTTTGGTTTTTCAAGCGCAGCACCACTGGTACAAAGCGGTGCATTTGCTATGGCAGTGCTTATCTTGCTATCTGATCCGGTGACAGTCCACGAGATAGTAGTAGCACATAGCAATGCAACTGAAAATACTTTTTGCTGCAGGCCACGAGTAAATCGAATCGGTTGACCGCGATTTGGTATGTCGGCTCCAAACGTATTTTTGTCACCAACCGGTATGTTTATTACACGATCAGAATCATTTTGATACGAAAAAAAGGCAGTATAACTATCTGCCTTGTCGTAAACCACACTGTCAACTATCGGGGTGAGCCCACCTGAGGGAGGAGCCGCGTCCACCCGAGTGACTGCGGATTGGAGTAAAATGAGGATCAGAGAGACGGTGATAAATTTGAAAATTGGGTTTAAAGCTGATGCAGAAAACAACCGTATGTTCGTCATAAAAGTATCTTCTTTTTAGCATATATTTTCACAGTTTGCAAGAGCTCACAAATAAAGCAATAATCAACACAAATAAAAAAATGTCAAAAAAAATAGGATACAAAACAATGCTGTACAAATTATTATAATGTATTATAACAATAGTTTATATTGCGTTATGTAAATAGTATATATTTTATGAAGTTAATTCTTAAGTGTATCTATCCACTTGCTAAACCATACTTTGTGCTTATCCACAATCTGCGCGACTCGCTGCTCCTTTGGGATCAAGGCGATGTTTCCCCACACTTTTGTCCACCCAGGCTTCATACCAGTAAAACGAACAATGAAAAGATCGATGATCAGTGCAAACGGATACAAAACCAATGCATAGCGCCAGGCTGGTGAGCCACACGTGACGAGCTGATGTACGATTTTATTTTTAAGTGAACCGACGGGCAGACCAGATAGTTTGTACCATACCGATGCAGGGTGATATACAAACGCAAAATGTGCAGTAAAGTTGGTATCGAGCCAATTTTTTAATATCGCGGGAGGGCCACCATACCAGAGTGGATACGCCAATATAATCTGGTCGGCACGTGAAATCAGGGTTTGCATGTACTCTAGCTTGGTTTGCGCGATAGTTGCATTTTCACGTCCAGAAAAATCTTGAGTATGACTGTCCCGATATAAATCTAAAACTTCGACGGTACTCCCCTGCTCACCAATTTGAGTATTCATATTTTGCACCATCAGGGTCACCAATCCCTGCTCAGAGGGATGCGCCACTACTAGCAAAAAATGTGTCATAACTATAGTATACGCCAACAGTTTATTATGAGCAAATTATATGTGTATATTGCTTTATTAAATCAAGTTACTGGTATATATTTACACAAAAATAAAAAGCCAGTATATTTCAACTGACTTCAAAAACTTTATTGCTTTGTTAACCACCATAATGGTGCGACTATTGCAATAACTACTAGCCCACATAACGTGCCAACCATCGTATCTGACCACTCTTGCTGATAATGCTTGGTTTTGATATGAATACTAGTTTCTTTGGCGTACCACTCAACCCATGCAGCAACGATCAACAGTCCAACAGCGAAAAGCACGTTTAAAATCGTGACCAACGCTAGAATGAGATGAAAGCCAAAATATTGGGTGAGATTGATTAGTTTCACTACTATCTCCTTTTACAAAAAATTCCGCACTGAGTGCAGATACTGGTTAAATATGAGTTTTTGATTTTCGGCAAGTTTATAGGGAAAATGTGTCTGATTGGCGACCATCACGTGACGTAAATCGAGGAGATACTTGAGATTTAGTTGTTCGCTGATCTTCGAAGTAAAATGCATACCGGTCGTCCAATGTTTCCTTGGACATGTTGCCATACTTATTGATAAATTGATCGACAGACATTGATTGATTTTCAACTATCAAACCAGTGACTTTACCCCAATTATCTTTGTCTATTTTTGAAATAATGATATCGTATGCCATAGTGCCTTGCAAATACTCGATACGTAATTATTTGTCAATCGACTCAGTTTCCTCACTGCGACGCTGTGATGATTTAAATGCTGCAAACCACAGCAAATATACCAATGCGGTGCCGATTATTGGTGCGAGCAACAGTTTGGCGCCGGTTTCGATAATTTTTGGCGGGGTGATCACTGGAGGGATGATATTGTAGTCGATCACGTCGATAGTCAGCGATTTTGTACGGGAGCGCCACTCTACAGAACTCAAGGCTGATGAAGTAAAAGTCACACTGCACGGGTGAATTGGTTGCTCGACTATCTTGTCATCGACCGCAGTGACCAAGAGTGATACGCCGGTGTTCCAGTTGGTCGGAGTGAGTGTAAAGGTGCGAGTGGCAAAAGTACACTGGGCGGTGTCGTTGGTGATCGTGATAAAAATATCTCCACTTGGCCTGTCGGAAAGAGTCGCGAGCAACGTGTTTGAATGATCAAAAGCCAATGGGTTTTCGTTGATTGGGCGATTGTTTGCAATGATTAGGTCGAGGTTCCAGTCACGTACTTGGACGATTGCGGAGCGGGTCGCACCATTGTAGCCAACATCGCTAGAGACAAAATCAAAGCGAATTGGGCATGGATGTAGTGGCGCCTCAAGCACACCGTCGTTGGTACCAGTTACCGAAAGTGTCGCAGTGTTTTGTCCTGCTAAAATCGTCAGAGTTGACTGCGAGACGGTGCACTGGGCATTGGTCGGGGTAATAGTCACCATAACATCGACGCTTGGTATCGGCAACAACGTGATAGTAATGCTACGGGTGTGATCCGGCATGTTGGGATTTTCATCGACAATATCGGGTGTGTCCACCGTGATCCCGGTATATCCAAGTACATCAATACCCGCTGGAAGTGAAGCAGCAAAAACACTCGGAATTGCTGACAACGCCAACATAGCTATCAAAGCGATCAACGACCAGGTGTTACAGACTAATTTTGCGAATGGTTGGTTTTTGTGAAGAGTCATGAGGAGTGTGCGGTGTGGTTCCGATCACAGTTGGCATATGCGTGGTTGGAGAAATTGGGATAGTGACTATGGTAATAGGAGTTGGTTCCGGTGGTAATGGCTTAGGGGTTGATATTGGCTCCAGTGCTGCTTTGTAAGAAAAAGTGTGCTCAATTTGCTTTTGTTGTTTGCGAGCTTTAAGTGATACCAATGTCATCTTCACAAGTGCAATAACTACGATAATAATCGCGATAATCAGCACCACAAATACGACGATACTTGTGACATTTTTGACACTGGAGTACCAGGATTTTGACTCAGTTTTAGGTGATTCAAAGTCAGCCTGAGCAGTACTTTTTTGCTCTAATATGCGTACGTTTGAGACAATGCCACCTTTAAAATCAAATCCGAAAACTATTTTTTGCTTGCGAACAAGGTAGGTAAATTGTTCTGGAGTGAGTTTTTTAACCAGTGGATTGTTGTCGAGGTTTACGGTGAGTGTGTAGGCGCCATCCTTCCACTTGGCGAGATCAAATTGGAGTGGGAGCGATGCTTTTTCAGTATTTGGCGCGATGTAAGTATCATACGATCTCTCAAAGATATAATTTTCAGGACCGGCAACAGAAAGTGATAGTGTGCTGGTGGAGTACAGTGAACCTTTGTTTTGGGCGTTCAAAAAAAAGCCTGAGACCTGGTCTTGACCGATCATTTTGGTCACTCCTAGATCTGATACTTGAGTACCAATGGTGAGATCTCCAAGGACAACCAAGTGCATCTGGATGACAACGCGTGAAAGCACTCGGATATTGTCAGTAATTGCCTCAGCTTGATTTTCCATGACTGAGATACCTGCGGCATAGCTACCCGGCTTGGTGTTTTGCGGGACTTTGACTGTGAGGTTGACTCGCTTTAACTGGTTAGGAGTCAGTGTAAATGTCGGTTCATCGACCGTGACCCAAGTGCCAACTGCTGTGTTTTCTTGAAGTGTCGGAATAACATCAAACGATCCATTTTCCTGAGACACTGCGTCTTTGGCCATGACCGTGCAGTCTTTAGAGTCAATTTTATTGGTATTAGATACTTCGACGTAGGTGGAGAGAGTTTGTCCGGGAGTGACTATTTCTTGAATCGAGGTGGCTTGTCCGCCGGCTTTGAGCCCGATGTCAGAAGCATGTACAGCCAAAGGTAAAAAGCTGGTTAGGGCAAAAATAGCCAGAAATGCAGCAATAGTAAGATTTTTATGAAAAGTCATGAACTGTTTATTTGGGTGAATGAGAAGATTGTACTGTATCAAAACCGTCTGGTCAACACTTTTTTATGTCGAGAAAACGATAATATACTCGCAGAGGTAATTATGGATTGACCACTGCGGTAACCGTGTATGTTGCGAGATAATTACCTACCTGAGCGTATGCAGGAATAGTGTAATTTAACTGAGTTTTTTTATAGTATTCGCCATTTCCGGTACCATCGGCAAAGTTGAGGTGACTAAATGAGTTGGAAACTCCAGTCGCCGTTGTATTTGACAAGGTGGTGATCGGAGATGCGGTGGTGAGCTCTGACGTTGGCGCCAAAGCTGCAGTGACTCCTTGTCCGGTGTAGTTTGAGCTGGTCGATGGGACTGCGGCAGTTGCCTGCGTTGCAAATCGGGCGCCGGTCGCACATACTCCCGTACAAAGTGGCAGTATTTTAGTACCTTCAGCAAAGTTGGTGAGCGTAGTTGAGGAGGTAAATCCTTTTCCACTCCCATTTGAATAGCCGATAACTACATTTCCCTTGACAGCAACATCGCTGGTACTTGCTACCGGTTTTGTTGCTCCATCAGTGACGATATCTCCATTGGTATACAGCGAAAGGCTGGTTGCCGTTGTAAACGTGGTCAAATCATAGGTAGCTGTTGCGTACGTAGTATTGAAGTCAGATTGTTTGATAAACTTGAGTGTCAAAACGCCACCAGTAATCTGAAATCCAGCGGGAATCGTGTCTGCATGAATAGCAGTTGGTGCCGAAAGCGCCGTTGCAAGCGCAAAGACGGCAGTAGCGACCGTGAGTGATTTTGTAATATTTTTTAGTAATGTCATGGTGTTTGTATGTGTTGTTTTGTTTTGTTTTTGTGTGAGCGCATCCGGTTTTGATGCAGTACAATGTTTTAGTAAACATTCGGGAAATAGACTCTGTGATCATTGTACAGAATGAGAGGAAGAAGCATACCCAAAACTTTGCTCCTCTCAGTCGTGGTGTACAACTAAGCGATCACAATGTCCATTTCCCGAGTAAAATTTGTGTAGTCATAAGTGTTTTTTTATTGAATAATTGTGGTTACTTCGATGGTTCCGGTATAGTTTCCATTGGGCGAGCCTGCAGGAATATCGATCCGGAAACCTTCGTTTTGGTAATATCTCCCTGTTCCATTGAACTGTGATACGTCAATGAGTGTGCGAGATGAGCCAGGTGCTGAGAAAAATCCATCAGTACCATAACTCATAAATCTCAGGGATCCCATGTCGCGGGTGTTTGGATTGGTGTCGAGATAGACTTTGTTTGCTGGCACTATTGTTCCGGTTGCGGTATTGGTAAAGTTTGATACTGAGACCGTTGATTTCCAGCCACTTGAAACCGATTTGCGATCTAAGAATCCGACATTGTTGATATTGCCAAATGCCTGCTGCATGCTAAGTGAAAATGGATACGTACCAAAGTTAAGTGATGGTGGTAAGTTGAGAATTTGAATCGCGGGATCTACAAACCCAAAGTGCAACTTTTCTGTCTCAAAGTTTTGGCGGATTTTTGCCTCATCAAGTGCTGAGTTGTATAAACGCACAATGGCAATCTCGCCGCCATAATAGTCAGTAAGCGTACTACGTCCGATCTCAATAGGTGAGATACTCGGTGCATACAACGTAGAATCAAACGTATTTTGTAGGACACCATTGGCATACACCCGGATCGTGTGAGTGGTTGTTTCATACGTGACTGTGCCTTGTTGCCAGAACGAGCCAGAGATAAAGTCGCCACTTTGGTAGTCAGTGGTATCGAGTTTTGTAGAAAGTTTGTCGCTGTCATTGGTGAGAGCCAAGCGATTGATTTGTGGGGTGTCGTTTCGATACTGCGTAACGAGCGCTGAACGTTGGTTGGCTCCGCGTTTATACCAAACTTCAAAACTAACGTCAGTAGAAAAGTTGGATGGTAACGCGCTTGAGATATATCCGGTTGATCCGTCGAATTGCCATGATTTAATGCCAGTTCCGTTGTAAGTGATGCCTCCATATTCAGTACCGGTGTTGCTGCGGCCTGAGAGATCGGTGATTACACTACTAGTTGTAGTTTGCGGATGATCAGCATCATAATACGCGTATAGTGTCTCAGTATAAATTTCATTGACGATAAATCGATATGCCAGGGCTGATGTATACGGTTGTCCGCGCCACACGATCTTGCTTTGTAGCTCGACTTGCCCAAGGGTTGGGATATCAGTTGCCGGTACGATGGTGGTGCAACGTCCAAGGTTATCAATAGTTCCCGCATACGTTCTGAGTGTTCCAGCCGGTACGTATTTGAGCGTGTTTTGACAAGTAGTACCGAGGGTTACGGGAGCTCCATTTTCCAAGAAAGGTGCCGAGAAAATCTGAGTTCCTACCCGGTTTTTGGAGAGAGTTGGTTGATCAGTAGTTGGCGTGCCCCATGGCGCGATGGTGTAGCTTTGATAATTTGCAACTAATGTTTTGAGTTGGCGATCGGCAAGTGCGATGCTACAGATATTGTTTTGTGCGCCAGATGTTAGGTTGCAGCCACCCGACCAATTGAGGAATGTATATAAGGTAACTCCACTAGTAAATGTAGCAGGTGCCGTGAGAGTAGTAGAAATATTGCGCTTAAATACTGAAAAATTGGTAGTTTTGTTGTTGAAATCAGTATCGGGCGAGGTGATAGAGACTGTAGGTACATTTGAGTTTATGGTCAGTGTCGAACGCGCATCATCGTAAACTGCGCGCAACTCATGATATGTTCCGTCACCAAATTTGATCACGCAGGTTTCCTTGATACCATCAGTTCCGGCAATCCACGAACTATTGTAGTTGTCTTCAATCGCCGTACAGCCGTCCCAGCGTACAAAACCATAATCGGGATCATTTGTGGCAACAAGTGGCGCCAAGAGTTTAGAGTCAATACGCCCCCAAAATACCGCAGCTGGATAACACCATGGTTGTGGATTGTAGCTGTCGCAGGTTTGAGATGAAGTGACTCCACCGTACCGTCCGAGCGCAGCCCCTG
>JAYUUP010000098.1:0-8439 GCA_043754825.1 bacterium
ATTGGCTGCTAAATCCACCACTAATTTAGCTGAGGGCACAAATCTCTATTTTACCAACACTCGAGCTGACACACGCATAAATGCATTATTTCCGGCTGCATTCAATACTTTACTAGCTGCAAAAACTACTGATAACCTCGTGGAGGGATCTTCAAATCTCTATTTTACGCCATCGCGATTTACAACACAGTTTATTGCTAAAACTACCGATGATTTGACTCAAGGCAGCACAAACCAATACTACGCCACCTCACTTTTTAATACAGATTTTGGATCGAAAACCAGCGATAATTTGACCGAAGGCGCCTCAAATCTTTACTACTCAAATCCACGAGCACGAAGTGCACTTTCTGCTGGAGTTGGTATCGTGTACAATCCTACCACTGGAGTTATCTCGACTACTGCACTCACCACCACTCAAGTCACTGAGGGCACAAATCTATACTACACTCAAGGACGATTTGATACCGCGTTTGCTGCTAAAAGCACCACAAACTTGCCTGAGGGGGTCAGTCTATATTTTAGTGAGCCGCGGGTACTAAACACAGTATTGACTGGATTTGTACCGATTGCGGGTACTGTAAATGCTACAGATTCATTGCTTCAGGCTATTGACAAACTCCAGGGTACCAACACCACCCAAAACACGTCCCTTGCCACATTGGCTGGTGCATCGCATCCAGGGCTAACGTTGACTGGCTCAAATGGTCTCACTCTAAACATTGCTACCCAAGTTCTTTCACTGGGGCTTTCGTCACTAACTACGACTGGATCGTTGAGTGCAAGTGACTTTTCAAATTTTGCTGCCAAACAAGATGCGCTTGGATTTGTCCCTGAAGATGTTGCAAACAAATCAACTTTGACCACACTTGGCACTTCAAACACACTCTATCCAACTCAAAATGCGGTCAAAACCTACGTCGATAATCTCAGTCTTGGACTTGTGTGGCAGCAACCAGTGGAGATCATAAATGTTATCGCAGATACCAGTACTCCAGTGCTATCGCCGACCAATCTTGATGTTTATATCCTAAAAAGCGGTGCAAATACGGGTCCATGGGCTGCTTTTAATCCAGGTGACATGATACAATATCAGACCAATCAATGGGTGTTTATCAAGGCGCTTACTATCGGCGATCGGTTTGGAGTCTCTTTCAAGTCAGCAACACTCGGTTCGGGTGCGATGACTGGTAAAGACAACAATGTTGGAGTGGTTAATGGGGGTAGTGCAGGAGCATTTTCATATATTTTCACCGCACCATCCAATAATTTTGCACTGTACGTCTCAAATACCAATGCTTATTTTTCAAATACTTCTTTTGTGTACTCAGCATCGCTAGTTCAGTGGGTTCAACTCTCCGCTAGTACATCACTTGTGTTTGGCAATGGATTTGCAATAATGGGAAATAATATCAAACTAGGTGCACTCACTGCAGATTGGGACCAAACCGGTTTATTTGATATCAAGACGGCAGGAAATATCAGCATCAATGGCGGTAACCTGACAACTACAGCTCCCACCGCAAATCTTTTCAACACAATTGCAACCACCGTTAATTTGGGTGGGGCGGCAAATATCCTCAATTTGGGGTCAGCAGCAGGTTCGAGCATCGTTGGTAATGGGGCGCTCACTCTAAATTCAGCTCCAGGAACGTCTCTGACACTTGACTCTGGCACCAGTGGCACCGTACTTCTGGGCACTGCAAATACAAGTAAGACAATTGCAATTGGTACTGGAACCGGAGGAAACACTCTTTCTATCGCCACCGACAATACTACCGCTGATACTATCGCCATTGGGTCATCACTCGACAACTTTTCGCTGACATCGAGCGGTATATCTATCTCAAATACTGGACGAATCTCAAACCTGGCTGTAGCTCAGTTCAATGGAGGTCTTATCACTCCCGGATGCGCCTTGGGCGATTATGCTATATTTGCAGACAATACTGCAGGAATGCTCAAAAAATGCCAAAATGGTGTCCTGAGCAACCTAAACGACCTCGCACACCCTGCGCTGACTCTTACTGGCACAAACGGTCTCGCCCTCAACATTGCGACTCAGATGCTCTCTCTTGGACTCGCTTCAAACTCCACTACCGGTGCTCTCTCAGCTGCAGATTGGGCGACATTTGCGGCCAAAGAAAACGCACTCACCTTTACTGGCAATGGATTATTTTCACGAACGGGAAATACTGTTTCAGGCGCATCTTGTGGTATCAGCGGACAAGTTTTGACATGGAATGGTATTAACTGGGCGTGCATTACTCCGCCCGCTGCACCAGTAACCTCAGTATTTGGACGCACCGGAGTCATTACTTCTCAAAACGGCGATTATACTACTGATCAAGTCACAGAAGGACTAGCAAATTTGTATTATACTCAAGCGCGCACCGATTCTCGCGTAAATACTTTATTCCCCTCACTTTTCGATACCAGATTCTCCATAAAAACTACCTCAAACCTTGCAGAAGGCACCAATAAATACTACACTGACACCCGTGCCCGCAATGCATTTTCAGTCATTGGGTTGCCGCTAAATTACAATGCAACTACGGGCGTTTTTGGCATCGATCAGGCAAATACTATCACCGCCGGGTATCTCACCGCCGCTGATTTTAATACATTTTCTACCAAGCAAAGCGCGCTCACTTTTGGAAATACCACCACCTCTACTACAGGACTTTCGATCACAAATGGAGCAGCTTCGACGGTAGGCCCAAACGTAACTGTGGATTATAGCCTCACTGCAGGCATCGCAAATCTGGCAGTTGGTGCCCAAGGTGTGCTCAGCGGCACCAGCACCTCAAATACCTACGTGGGTGCTGATGGACTGCTGCATACTCTGCCAAATGCGGCACCGGCAGGATGGCTCACCCTTGGAAACACCGGCACCAATCCTAGTACTAACTTTTTGGGGACAATGGACAATCAACCACTGGCGATTCGAAGCAACAATACCGAAGTTGCTAGATTTAACAGCGCAACTGGGCAAGATTTAAATTTTTTCAATAGCACAACTGCGACTATTTCGGCAAATAAGGAGCTGGTGTTGCGACAAAACGGTGATCAATTTGGAGACTCGATTTTGCGTTTGAGAAACCGATTTGCTGAAAGCGGGGCAATATTGGAGACTGCTGGTGTACCATTTGTTGATTTTATATTTAAGACTAGTGCTGGTCAACGTAACATTCGCTTTGAAAGCAGTGGATCAGGATCATCATTTATCAGTCCAAATGAATTTGAGTTTGGCGTTGCAGGCAATCCAAATTTTGTAGCTGCTGACAATGGAGCTATTTTTAGAAAAGGAAATGTTGGGATCGGTATGAACGGGATATCTCAACTACCACAAAACAGACTGGAGATCACACAGGGAACAACGGACAATTCAGGGCTCAGATTTACCAATTTGACTGCATCATCACCTTCAGTATCGGGCAATGGAAAAGTGTTGGGTCTCAATGCAACAGGAGATGTAGTTTATCTGACAGATGCTGGAGCCAATATTGTACCAAGTGCGGTCACTGCTGGATCGTCTAAAATATCGCTCGCCGGAACTCCTGCAACTGCCGCACTCCAGCCATTTTCAGTAGATGTAAATGAAGCCAATCTCAGCCTGGCAAATTTAGGTGGACTCCTAAACCTCTCGAGTCAAACCAGCGGTATTTTGCCGGTTACAAGAGGGGGAACAAGCCTTGGAGCAGCACCCGCAAACGGTCAATTGTTGATCGGAAACGGAAGCGCGTACACCCTAGGAAATTTGAGTGGCACAAACTCTATCATCGGCGATGGAACAACCAGCCCATTTAATTTGGTTGGTGATGTTTTAAGTCCTGCGCCAAGCTCATATTATGGTACGGATGGCGGCGGCGTAAAAGGATTTTGGAGTGTAATAAATGCAGTACTTGCAAATAATGGACTAACCAATACTGGCGGCTCCATACAGCTAGGCGGGCAACTGGTACAGCCTACTACCATTGATGGGCAAGCAAATCCATTGACGCTGACTAACAACTCTCTTTTACAACTGCAAGGTGATGGAGTAGAGATTGGAGGAAATAGCAACTCTTTTACTGTAGGGCTCGGACCGCAAGTCGCTACTGGAAGTAACAATATTTTCAATGATGCATTTGAGTTTGTAACTGGGTACAACAATATTTTACAAGGTAATCATACATATATTACAGGAGTTAACAATAATTTTGGTAATTTACCCACTGCAAATAATGGATTGTTTGTATTAGGTGTCGAAAATGTTACTTCTACCGGAAATCGCGCGGATAATACTTTTGTAATCGGTGCAGCTAATAATATCAGTACCAACGGTGATACCAGTGAAAACATAATAATCGGATTTAAGAATAACATACAGGGTCAAAATAATGCGTGGATATTTGGTAGGGACAACGTAGTCAAAGACGCTCCCTCTGCTAGCAACTATATTATCGGAAATCAAAATCTAGGTTATGGAGTAAATACGTTTACTATAGGACAAAATATCACTACCGGAACTGACAATACGCTCGAATTTGGCTTTGGAGACAGTCAAAAAGTAAGCCTTGATAATACGGGTGTGTTTACTCTTAGAGGCGCTCTGTCTGCAGGTGGAAATGTTGGTGCTTCAAACGATGTATTGGTATCTACTGCAGGCGGTGTAAATACTTGGACAAGTGTTGACAATTTGTTGAGTGCAGGTGCAGGTATATCTATTGTCGGAAACACGATCACAAATACCGGCGCAAGGACCGTGGACAATGGACTTACGGCTGCATCAAATAATATCAGACTAGGGGGCACTCTTGTTCAAGCAACAACGATAGCCAAAAACGGATTTGATGTGTTGTTTAGTGGAGCGGGAAGATTTGGGATCAATAGTGCCTCTTCCAACGCAGTCTTCAACGTGGCAAACGCGACCTCCGTACAATCCGGCGGTGCAGGCAATTTTGGGAGTACTATTGATACAGTGCTCACTACAGGATTTACTGGCGTTTCCAACAACGTAGGTATCACTGCAGCAGGCAGCGCAACTGGCACGATCACCGGACTCACTTCTACCGTAAATGGAACTGCTGGCGGTACCGGGCTTACTGATTTAGTTGGTATCGATGTACGCGTGGCAACCAACGGAGCAGCACTAAGTGGTAGCGCACTCGGAATTCAAGTCGGTACACCAGGAGGTTCGGGTATACCACAGGTGGTAGGTATAAATATACGAGATCAAACCGGAAGTTCAAACGCGGCAAATCTCATGCTTGGACCAAATGCAATCCCGACAGGATTTGGTAACTGGTCGATCTACAATGTTTCTACCAAGGCAAATTATATGGGAGGGAACTCAGCTTTTGGCGGAGGAGGCACCGCATTTATCCCAACCTCGGTGATTGATTTTAATGGATCTTTGACTGCGCGTGGTTTAGTATCTGCTCCGGTTTCAGCAGCTACAACCGGGAGGATTTATTTTGATAGCGGACTAAGCAAGTTTAGATGTAGTGAAAATAATGTTGCGTATGCCGACTGTTTTGGTGGGCCAACCGCATTGTCCAATTTAACCGCAGCGACAGCCACAAACTCTATTTCCAACGCCAATTTTGCCCAAGCCTGGAATTGGTCATTGACCGGGCCAACAAATGGATTAAATCTGGGAGAGAGTACAGCTTCTACCGGTACAGGGTATGTGCTAAATGTTGGTACAATCGCTGCCTCAACTGCAAAACCGTTTCGAGTAAGTGCACTGGCAAATACCATTATTGATACAACTTCGACAGGGGCGTTTACCCTCGGTAACACCACGCTCAACACCCCGATTACACTGCAAACTGGTACGGGATCTTTGTCTCTTGGAGTGGACGCTTTTGCCAAGACTATTACTATTGGAAACACCACCGGAGCAACCGGCATCATCCAAAACGTAGGAACAGGAAATTTTTCACTAAACGGTGTTGGAGCCTCGACATATTCTTTTGGAGCCGCGACAACTACTGGTACATTTAGTATCGGAGGAACTGCACAAACCGGTACCACCACATTGTTTAGTTCGACTGGGGCAAACATCATCAATTTTGGGTCAGGCACTGGAGCGACTGCCCTGTCTATCGGTAACAACAACACTGGCTCGCTTTCTATCGGTACGACTGCAAACGCCAAAACTATTGCTATTGGAAACACTGCTGGAGGAACTTCTTTAGGTTTGAGTGCGGGTACCGGAGCCCTCACTTTGACTGGTTCGACTATCTGGCAAACTCCCGCTAGCATCGGCAATTTACCCGGTGGTGGATCGATCGGAAGCCCACTCAGTACGGTTGACGTAGGATCCAGTTTTACGATCAATCAAACAACGGCAGGGCAAACTATTGCTATTCCTAGCGCTACTACTTCGGTGATCGGGAGAACGGTGTATATTAGTAATTCTGGTACTGCCGCGTTTAATTTGCTCGGTACCCCGTTATCTGCAGGGGCTTCTCGACAAGCAATTTGGAATGGAACGGTGTGGTCCGCAGTAGGAGATGGATCGAGCGGAGTGACCGCGCCGCTTTCGTCTATCACTGCAGCCACTGCCAGCAACACCATCGACAATCTCAACTTTGCCCAAAACTGGAATTGGTCCACGGCAAACTCGCAAAACTTGATCAGTATGACTGCCAACGCGCTCACAACCGGAAGTTTTATAGCGCTCAATTCCACCGGTACACTCACTAGTGGTGCCATTAACATCAATCTCACTGGTGGAACAGGCATACTCTCCAACACCCCTGGCAACGACCTGACAACTCCAGCGGGTAATGACCTCAATGTGGTTTCTGGTACTACGGGAAATGCAAATTTTGACTCTGGTACAACAGGCGCAGTTAACTTGGGTACAAATGCAAATGCAAAAATAATAACTATAGGTAACACATCTGGAGCTTCAGGTGTGGCTATTAATAACGGTACAGGTGCAATAAATATCGGAGCGGCGACTAACACAGGTGCTATCAACATAGGAACTGGAGCAGCAGCTAGGGTACTTACGATTGGAAATGCTACTGGAGCGACTTCACTGAATATAAATTCAGGTACTGGTCTACAATTGTTTACAAGTCTTGCAACTACAACAAACGCATTTAATTTTACTGCTAATAGCATTACATCTGGAAATGGGATGATAATTTCTGCTACCAGCGCTACTCGAACCGGGCTCGCCCTCAATATTTTAGCCAATGGAAGCAACGCAGAATCTATCTCTATCACTGACTCGACCAATACCTGTACCGGAAATCCTGGAGCAACATTTACTTGGACGTGTAGTTCAGATGCGCGCCTCAAGAAAAATATCACCGACTCAGCACCAGTACTGCTCTCACTTAACACGCTTAAAATCCGCCAATACGACTGGATCTCTGACGGGACACGCGCTAGCTACGGTGTGGTCGCTCAGGAGGTTGAGGTAGGTCCATTGTCTGATCTGGTGGTTACTCGGGCTGATGGCATCAAAGCAGTGCGTCAAGTAGACAACTGGATGCTCGTCAAAGGTTTGCAAGAAGTGAGTGCTCGTATCGATGCGCTCAGCTCTGGAACTAGTTCGGATCCTATTTTACTCGCAGGCATCCAAGCCAAAATTACGCGTATCGAGCAGGATATTGCTGACCTCAAAATTGAAAATGTGCGAGTGCGTCAGGAAAATACGGCACTTAAAAATCGCATGCAAATCGTCGAGGAAAGACTAGAAAAACTAGAACAATTATCAGCTCAGTCAAGCTCGGTGGCAAAGTAAAATACCGCGTGTCAGCGCACAAATAATATCTTCTCGGATCTGATCATCGTATCATCCTCGGACGTGGAGGTGAGGATCTAAACCCTGAGTTTGCAATCCAACTTATCTTGAAAAACTGATGCAAAGATTTCAACACTCAGCTTCAAACTCAAGCAAGCTTGAGCCAGCTGCTTGGCTTATGAAATCTTATAGCTTTTTGTTCAAGACAGCTTTTTCTTGACAATTATCGCCTGTTTTGGTTAAGATTTTACAGAATCGCTTCGTGCGATTTTTTGTACAACGCCCGGAGATGGCCGAGCGGTCAATGGCAACGGACTGTAAATCCGTAAACCCCCTGGTTCGAATCCAGGTCTCCGGACCAATAAATCCCTTTACAATCCTTCGTATGTGTAAAACTCATACTCGTATTATTGTGGAGATTCCAAACAGGATTCGATTCCCTATCAAAACCATTTTGCATGAACAAAGTTCGTACTTATGCTTTTGCAGGGGACTTTACACTGGGTTCGTGGGTACAAATACAGTTTAAATTGTTGCAGGATTGGTATAACGGCTATTACCTTAGCCTTCCAAGCTAATGACATGGGTTCGACTCCCATATCCTGCTCCACCAAAAGGCGCTCCCCACACGGAGCGTCTTTTGACGCCCGGTGGCTGTCGCCACTGCAGTCAAGACGCAAAATTTGAAA
>JAYUUP010000099.1:0-8235 GCA_043754825.1 bacterium
TGATATGGCGCTGACCTGCGGTGTCAAACTGCGGCGTGGCAGTAAATCCGACCATCGGTGTATCACCAAATTTTTCGAGCGCAGCCTGGATACCCTTGCACATGACTGCATGCGCCTCATCCAAAATTATCAAACCATAATCCAAGGGGTTAATCTTGCCATTTTTAATTTGCGTTACCAGGGACGCATACGTGGTGATCGTGACTTGTTTGTCATACTCTTTGGCATGTTGATATACCTGCCCTGTCTCCATATTAGGCGCAACTCGCGCAGCTTCTAAACTTGTCTGCTCAACTAATCCTTGTTTGGGTACTACAAAAAGTGCTGGAACTCCTACCGCTTTGGCAAGTGTTGAAAATATCACCGTTTTTCCAAGACCAGTTGGCGCCACCACATATCCTTGCATTTCACTATTTTCGAAGTGAGCGAGCAAGTCCTCGAGGATCTTTACTTGGATATCACGTAGATTTATATCGGTTTCAAGGTGCAGTGAGCCTAGGTAATTGCGAAGATTATTTATGATACGCAGGTAATTTTTGTGTTGGTGTATTTCTTGAGGGCTGAGAATACTGGTGTTTTTTAGTGCATCGAGAGCAGATTGATATGGCGTGGTGCGAGAAAACTCTTCAATACTGATTTTCGACGACTCATATTTATTTTCAACATCTGCATCAAATGCGTGATCTTTGGAAATGGTAGCTTTTCTCTGTTCAGACGCAGCAAATTGGGCACGTAGCTGCTCAGCTGGGTTTTTTACAAAATGCTGAGAGAAAACGTGCTTTTCCATAGATATAACAACTTAACTATAGCATATATCTCGATGATTGAAAAATTTGCGCGCTGGCTCTAGATTGCTTCGTTCCTCGCAATGACGGGGTTGCTGGATCCCCACCTCCGCGTCCGAGAATGACATGTTGTTTACTCGAGAATGACAATGAGTAAGTTTGAGGATGACATGTTTTGTGCCCGAAGATGACAAACACGCACATAGTATTTAACGCGCAAAAAAACTGCCTTGTGGCAGAATTCTTGATTTAATTTAGATTTGGAGGCATCTAGCGGAGTTGAACCGCTCTACAAGGTTTTGCAGACCTCTGCCTAACCGCCCGGCCCAGACGCCCCAATTGTTGATGAGTATAGGAAAAAAGGCACACTCTGTCAAATGCTTGCAAAAAACTCAGGTGACAAAACCAAAATTATATGTCATACCCACAGTGTCATTATGTCACGTCTGACTATATCAAAAGCGCTCGCCCACTACTCGCCACTTACCGTTTTTGTGCCATTTACGCTGGTTTTTTTTAGCGTAATCGGCATCCAGATTTTTTCAATTTTCACCCAACACCCCATCTTGACCCGCGATCCTTACGGAGTGGTATTGTTGATAGCCACTGTGTTTATTATTTTGAGTAGCTACTTTTTGACGTATTCAATGCTAGTGCAGTCGCTGTTTGTAAAAAAGCCTGCCCTGATTATCGTGTCACTTGCAGGATTTGTAGTGATGTTGTGGTATTCGCTATCGGCCCTGGTTGCCCTGACACAAAACAATTTTATATTCTCTATCTTGCAGCCGCTTACTGTCGCAGTTTTTACTCTTTTTATCCAGGTTTTAGTATCAAATACCCGATATCTGCTCCAAGCTGCCGGGATGATGTTGCTGTTTTTGCTATTTTTTACGTTATCACTCCAGCAGTTTTATATTGCCACAAGTGTACCGTTTTATCCGTTACTAAATGATATTTTCAATGATATTCGCTACTGGAATTTAGGATCATTTGCAGCATTTATATTTAGCTTTCTATTTTTTATTACGACAGTTTCGCATTTTTTGTCAGCGCTGCGAGATGCTGAGAAATTATCATAAAATCCTCCAATAATACACTTTTTTTACGAGGATCATACAAGGCAACTGCCGGGTGAAATAATGGGATAAGCACCGCATCAAAGTCTTTAAAATGCAGCTGAATCGGGATACCATGTAACTTGGAGATCTCTGGCTTTTCAAGAAAAAATGATAGCGAGTGTCGTCCCAATGTGGCGATAATTTTTGGCTTTACTGCTAAAATCTCGCTTTGTAATATCGGTGTCCAGGCAGCTTTTTCTTCTTTGGTCGGGTCACGATTTTCCGGTGGGCGACATTTGACGATATTGGTGAGATAGATAGTTTCTCTGGTCAGTCCAATACTCGGCAATAACTCGAGATTGAGGAGTTTTCCTGACGCCCCAACAAACGGCTCTCCGAGCTCATCCTCCCGGGCTCCTGGCGCCTCACCAATCAGCATCAAGCCACTCGTGCCATCGCCAACTGGGTGCACTGGTAGCACACCACTATTTTTAAGAGGATCGGCATCTAGATTGTTAATGAGTTTGCTAATTTGCGGAAAAAATAAATTGGTTTTACGCCCCAACACTGCGGTTTCAAAGAGTGCCATATGTCTCAAATATACTCTTTTACTGATATATTTGTCAAGATTATTTGTGAACTATTTATTATTTTAAAATACCTCCGTTTAGTCGTTGATAAAATATTGTGGTAATATCGTCCGCATCTACAAACTTGAGTTGTACTAGATAGTCCTTGAGTCCGCCGAGACCATTTTGCGAGATAGTCACCAGGCTTGCCAACGTATCACTCTTAAACCGAAATTCGTTGACTCCATCAAACAATGTCGCCTCAAGTGTACCAGAAAGTTCAGTTACCACCTGATTTTTGCAGGGGCTTGCACTACACCAAACCGCTTGTGGGGCTCTGACTACACCGTCAAACTCAAATCGACCGATTTCAAATCCAGACTTTTCAAATAAAATCGTATTTTTACCGGTAGCGGCCTGAGTTTGAATGTAGCAGTTTTGTCCGTGGAGATGGGCCTGGAGTGGGCGCTGACCTCGATCGCCAATAATGCGAGCAGTACACGCTTCAGTACGAAACACAAACGTAATATCTGAACCGGATTGTACCCTATTTTGCGCCCGAACAATCTCAAACGACGCTGCATTTTTAGCGATATCTTTTGCGGTGACGGATACTCGGATGTTGGTTGGTTTGGCTATGGATTGGGTGCTGGTCTTAGCATTGACATCGATATCAAGGTACCGAGACTGACCTAGTGTTTTGATACTGCGAGCGTTTATTTCGTCGGCGTGTAGCGTGACTTTGGCAATACCCTGAATTACGTCGGTTTCAAGTGACTTTGCATTGTATTCAAGGTTCATTTTGATGTTGTTGGTGAGCATACCCGCTGCATCCACAATCGGAGACGTCAATAGTGACAACTCTACTTCATCTTGCGCGCTGGTTCGAATCGCTGGTACAACGACAAACGGAGATTTTGGCTCGCTGGGTTTTTGTGCTACGAGTGAGTATACGGTTTGATCCCCTGTGACAATTTTGTACAAGAGTTGTTTTTGATTTCTAGCCATTTCTGGTTTCCCATCAATACTGCACGCACCATTTTCTTCATTTATCACTCCAGGAATTGTTGGATCTGCATCACCCCCCTGCACGATTGTCAGTGCACAGACTTTTGAATCACCAGCAAGAGGTATTTGTGTTTTGATTGAAATACTATCGTCTGAGCGAATCGACTTTTCAAATTGGGCCGGTACAAAGTCATAGTTTTGCTCGGATACTTCGATTTCTCGGCTGAGCATAACTTGGGCTGAGGCATCAACAAGTTCCAATTTTAGTTTTGGTGTAGTAAAAATTTGCGCTGGAATAATTGGATTTGCAAACCCGTCTTGGATGCTTACCGGTGTAGAGTAAACAATCGAGTTATCAGCTAAATCACTCACTTGCAACCGCATACCAGTACTAGAGGCAAGATTTCCAAACGCATCAACTACTGGGCCAATAATCGCTCGATTGGCATATCCTCGGTTCGCCGGTTCGCGTTCGAGTACCAGCACACCATATTTTGTAGGTGTGTTTGCTCGGATATCAATAATGCGGGATTGCGGGATGGATTTATCTTTCGTATCGCTGACAAAAGTCACTAGTGTTGGGCCCACTTTGGTGAGTTTGCCTTCACCGATTTGTACGTTGCAGTTTCCCTGATCAATCGCGCCACTAACTGATATTGCTGGTGCTCCCGGAGCATACAATGTCGCAAGACACTCTCCACTGGTTTGCACACTATCCGATCCGTTGGTGATACCGCTTAACACTACTGAAAATGCGCCTCCTGCTACTAGCGAGTCATAATTTGGTACTACGATACCCTGTGCAGATAAACTCGTTGAGGCAACATCGTACGAAAATCCTACAAAATCTGAATATCTTACAACCTTGTTGTTGGCTTTGTCGAGTTCGGTTGCTTTGAGAAATAATTGATAAAATCCTCCTTTTTGAAAATATCGTGAAGGCAAGTTTACTTCAAAATTACCATTGGTATATTTAAAGGTTGTATCAGCATCGCCGAGCAAGGTATACTCACCACTACGATAATGAAAAATACCGATTTGGATATTTGCGTTTGATTTGATGGTAGCATCGGCTGCTGAGGTAACTTCAGACGAACTGATCGTGACTTCGCGTCCCGGTGTGTTTGCAATTAGCGGCAAAGATAGTGGCAAATAACTAAGCGGTGCTTCACTAAAATATGCAAGAGTTGAAAAGCTAGATCGAGCCAGGCGGATAGTGTATTGACCGGCTACTTTGACATCGCTGAGTTTGAGGTTTGCAGCACACGAGCGATCCGAGGCCACTGCTGCATTGATGGAAAAAATTGGCTGATCATTGCCGCTGGCAAGTACTTCAAACGTACATTCTTTGCCCGCGATGTCAGTGTTTTGATCGATAACTGAAGTAGCATGTACTGGTACATATCCATTGATGGAGTTTGCACCAAAAGGTAAAAATAAATTGGCAAGTGGTGATGGGGCAAATTGAGATTTTTGACCAGCTACTGTAAATGCGGCTATTTTGCTAAATGTTTGATTGTCCTCGCTGATAAAAAGTGCGGTAAAACTACCTACTGGAAGATTTTGAAAGACTTTTGAGCATGAGTTGGTGGCACCAAGATCACACTGCGCTTCACCAACCGTTTGACCTTGTATATCAGTAACTGTGATAGTACCATGTATTTCGGGCGCGATTTGCGTGGTATCGCCTTGCCCGTATGCAAGCTCGAGACTGATATCTTCTCCAAAGTCATAGTTTGGTTTAGTCGCGGTGAGAGTGAGTTGCGAGGTCTGAGCGCCCAGAGTATTGTTGAGTTTAGTATATGTTTTATTGCTCGAAGCTGAAAATACCGTTCCATTTTGGTTGATATACGTCAGACGAGCCAGCAATGCCAGATAAGGAAATTTGGTGTCATTGAGCGTGCCGGTGAGGTGAATTGTAGTGCGATCTGATGCTTCTACCATGCCGATATCAAGTGTATTGTCAGTGATGGTGATTACTTTTGATGAACCGCGCATAGTTTTACTCACTCCATTTTTCCACTGAACACTATTGTTGGTGCTTAGCAAGCTTGCCACCACACGTTCAGCATTTTGCGTCGAGCTTGGATTTTGAATTGTTAGATCAGCCGAAATCGTGTCTCCCAGCGCATACGAATTTTCATTGATTAACTGCATTGAGGTAGTCAATTCTAGCGGCAATTCAGCAGCTTGCGAACGGGCTGCAAACACACCTGTCGCCAGTGAATACATTGTAAACACTCCAAGCAGCAAATAAGATGCAATAATTGATGCCAAAATAGATCGTTTTTGCTTGATACCACGGTAATGTCGAAGTGAGTGAAATACCGTAGGCTTTTGCTGAAAAACGCTGTAATACCGAGCTTTTGCTGCCATAATAACTTTTTTTGTTTTTGGATTTCCACAATTATACCCTATCTTTTCGGTATATGCAAATGGTGGGTGTTATAAGCATCAATATGTCATCGGAATAAAATACTTTATTTGCACACCTTGATTTTGTATTGTATACTTATGTTAGACTCAAGTTTTCTCAATACCTATAAAGGAGGTCAAAATGTAGCAACTTAGTCTATTTTATTGGCTTTCGCCTATTAGTTTTCTTCCACCTTTAGGAGGTGATCTTTATGCCCAGCGGATAATCTCTTACCCTATTTTTGATTTTTTTCAAAGTAGGGTATTTTTTTGTGATTTTTACACCAGGTCAACCTCTGCAAATTTTGCATTTTCTTCGATAAACCGTCTGCGTGGTTCGACATCGTCGCCCATCAAATCTTGAAATACGGTATTGGCAATTGCTGCATCGCCTACTGTTACCTGATATAACAGTCTTGTTTGTGGCTCCATCGTAGTTTCCCACAGTTGATCTGGGTTCATTTCTCCTAAACCTTTATAGCGCTGAACCTCAAATTTTGCCTCTTTCCCGAGTGATTTTGCCACATCGCGCTCTCGGATAATCACGTTGTCTCGTTCTTGTTCAGTAAATACATACTCAAAGTGTTTTTTAGTCCAGCTGACCTTAAATAGTGGTGGTCGTGCCATATAGATATGTCCACCATCGATCATCCCTGGCATGTACCGATACAAAAATGTCAAAAGCAGCGTCGTGATGTGCGCACCATCGACGTCAGCATCGGTCATAATTACGATCTTGTGATATCGGAGCTTGGTAACATCAAACTGGTCGCCAATTCCGGTTCCCATCGCGATAATCATATTTTTAATACCTTCATAGTTCATGATGCGATCGAGTGAAGCCCGTTCGGTGTTCATAACCTTTCCACGCAATGGCAATATCGCCTGTGTTTCACGACTACGCGCTTGTTTAGCACTACCACCCGCCGAGTCACCCTCTACGATAAACAACTCACACTCAGTCGGATCTTTTGATGAGCAATCCGCGAGCTTTCCCGGAAGCGCCATCGACTCCATGATACCTTTGCGCATCACTGACTCACGAGCCGCACGAGCCGCAAGCCTTGCCTTCATGGAGAGCTGCGCTTTGACAATGACTGACTGGGCAATCTTGGGATTTTCTTCAAAATAAGTATCGAGCTTTTCTTGTGTTATGCGATCTGCTAGTTTTCGGGCTATCGTCGAGCCGAGCTTGACTTTGGCTTGTGAGGTAAACTGCGGATCGACCATCTTGACACTAATAATCGCTCGCAGTCCTTCACGAATATCCTCCGGGTTAAACTTTTCCTCCTTTTTGAAAATCCCCTTGTCAGTCGCGTACTTGTTGAACACTCTGGTAAGCGCTGTTTTGAACCCGGTGACGTGCATACCACCCTCGTTATTGCCGATAATGTTGGTAAACGCAAACAGTTTCTCACTAAACTTTGCCGAGTACGCCATGACTACCTCGAGTTCAAATCGTTCATCGTCGACTTTGTCCTTAAAGTGAATAAGTGGAGTGAGCATCTCCTCACCATGAGTCAAATCCTCCAAGTATGTCTTGAGCCCATCAGGAAAGTGGTACTTGATGTCAATTTTATTTTGTTTGTCTGTGAAGTTTAGCCTGAGGCCGGCTGCTAAATACGCAGTTTCCTTGAGTGCATTTGCAAGGTATTTTCCGTCAAATATCACCGATTCAAATATGGTGACGTCAGGCAGAAACTTAGTGATTGTACCAGTTTTTTTCCAAATTGCGTAACTGTTGATGTCGGGGTATCGCTCGGTAAACTCGGCGAGTGTCATCTCAGTCATTTCTTTGACTACTTTTCCCTGACTAAACTCGATATAAAATACGATCTGATCTCGCAATACCCACACCCCCATGTAGCTCGAGAGTGCGTTGGTTACAGAGGCGCCGACACCGTGCAAACCTCCACTAAACTCGTAGTTATTTTGGTCAAACTTTCCTCCAGCGTGTAGTACCGTCATGATCGTCTCGAGTGCTGGACGCCCTGTTTTTGGGTGAATGCCAGTCGGGATACCGCGTCCATTATCAGCAATCACTACCGAACCATCTTCCTCAATCACTGCACGGATTGTGTTGGCATGTCCACCCATCATTTCATCGACTGAGTTATCGATAATTTCACCAAAAATCTTGTGCAGTCCTTCGCTTCCGGTATTTCCAATATACATCGCGGGTCGCTTGCGGACAGCCTCTAGTCCTTCGAGTACGGTGATATTTTCTGCTTGATATTGGTTGGTGGTCATACGTGTGATAAATTGACGATTTTTAACGTCATTATTGACTCAAATATAGTTACAACTTTTCGTTTTGTCAAGGAATTACCAGCTATTTATTTAAATATAATATTGCAGTTTTTTCATCAGTTTCTACAAAAATTTCAACAGCACATTTTG
>JAYUUP010000100.1:0-8220 GCA_043754825.1 bacterium
CAAAGTCACGCCACTGATTGTCAAGTCTATCCAGGATCTCGCAAAGCAAACTGAGGCTCTGACAGTACGTACCCAAGTGGTGGAAACAAAGGTAGCAGCACTCGAAACTACCGAGCAGACTACGATTGTGCAAATACAGTCATTGCAGCAGCAAGTTGGCGATCTGACTGCGCGGGTTGCGGCACTAGAAGCTTCACCAAATTCAGGAAATATCCTTACCCAGGCTTCAGTTACCTTTGCCGGCACTGTGGTCATGCAAAAATCACTCACCGTCGAGAAAAACCTCACCGTCAGTGGCAGTATCAAAGTATCGCCGAGTACCGCCGGAACTATCATTGTGACTGTACCAGAGATCACCAAACACATCACCTTTGTGACCCCTTACATCACAGCACCGGTAGTCACTGCTGCACCAGGATCGCTCCTGACAGGTCAATGGGCTATCCAAAACATCACCCTCACTGGATTTGATATCGTCTTGAGTGCCCCACAAACCACAGACGCGACCTTTAACTGGATTGCACTGGAGAAATAACCTACAAATACTTAACAATCAACTTATCCACAATCGAGGTTTCCTTGGCGGTTCCTAACGTTGTGAGGAAAAAACGGTCTTTACAAAACAAGTGTTCGGCTACGGCGCGAATTGCGGCGACATCGATATGCTTTATTTTTTCAAGCAGATCAGTCACTTCAAACGTCAGATCCGAGGCGATTAGGTTTTCTACTTGCCACACCGTCGCAGTCAATAAGTCCTCGTGCTCCATGATGATACGCCCCTTGAGTGCCTCTTTAGCTTTGGTGATTTCGTTGATGGATACGGGGGTTTTCTTGAGTTGATCGACAACTGATAAGATACTTTCGAGTGCAAACGTAAACTGGTTATTGTCAGCGGTTCCTTGGATTTGGAGGTAACTCGAGCGTGAAAACCTGATAAGTTGCGAAAATACTTTGTCAAATAGCATTTCTTCTTCTACGCCACGCAACCACAATCGCGAGCTCAACCCCTGCCCCAAGATAGTATTTAAGAGTAGTAAGTGGGCCCATTCATCGAGATTGCGGTCAGTGAGTTTGTCGATGTCAAGAGCAGCGCGTGCCTCTGGGCTGGTCTCTCGTAGTATCCGCGGTTCACTACCTTCATCGAGCAAAAATCCGCATACAATCTGAGTCTCGGGTAGTCCACGCTGCTTGTATACCACACTTGGTAGGCGCTCGCGTACATCCTCGATCGGAAATCGTTTGAGTGCTACCGTTGGACGAGGCTTTGGGTTCCAAAATGACCATTCTTGATTGATGAGTTCGGTGGTTTGCTTGCCGTCGATATTGCCCGCGATCACTAAATATGTATTTTCCGGGATGTACTGTCGCGCCAAATACTCGCCTATTTCCTCTTGTTTTATGCCCATCACAGTCTCCATCTCACCATATACTGGCATTGAGTACCCATATCCTTGGTAGATATTTGAAACAGCGAGCGGCGAAAAATCAAATCCTGAATCTGACTCATAGTTGTGGGCACGTTCGATCACAAACTGCTTTTCGTTTTCCATGTCACGCTCGTCAAAGTGCGAGTGTTGGATAATCTCTGCCATCATCGTGATCGCCTTGAATTGATGCTCTGCTGGTACAGTAATGTAATACTCACTAAACTCCTGATTGGTCAGCGAAAAGTAGTTACCGCCCATGCTCTCGAGGGCTCGATTTAGCTGACGACGCGAGGGGTGTTTGTCGGTGCCGCACCAAAACAATCGCTCGATAAGCTGTGAAATCCCCGGAGTAAACGTGCCATTGGCCTCGACTGAGCAACCTGAGTGCACCACAAACCCAACCGTGACTATATTTCCTGCTCGTGGCAGCCGGATGACCTTCATACCGTTTTTGAGTGTGCTGGTTTTTAGCATAATACAAACACAGTTATCCACATATTTTGGCGCTTGTCAAAGAATTTGCACATAAAAAATGCCTCGCGGCAGGTCAAAACAATATAAAAAATGGCGGAAGTGGTGGGATTCGAACCCACGAAGCTTTCACTTGCCAGTTTTCAAGACTGGTGCCATAAACCACTAGGCGACACTTCCACCTGCTATAGAGCAGTTTTTTTTGTTTTTTGTCAATTGTTCAAGCGACTATTGGTCAAGCTAGAGAATAGCAAATATCGTAGCCTTCAACGATAACTCCTACGGCAATATCGAAAGTGGATTGAAAATTTGGGAGTCTTTGCGGATTTCAAAGTGCAGGTGAATACCCGTGATACCCCAGACATTTCCGGTATTTCCCATATTTCCGATTTTGGCACCCTTGCCAATTGTTTGACCTACTGAGACATCAACTTGAGAAAGGTGAGCATACAACGTACGATATCCATCACCATGCGATACGACGATGTAGTTTCCATATCCATTTCCGGAGCGTGGACTATCCCCAGTGCGAACCTCAGTGACATATCCTCCTGCTGAGGCGTAGATTGCTGGTGTTGACTCAGCTGTATCCTGAATATCGATAGCGGTGTGTCCCGGATAGCAGTACCAACCACAGGAGATGTTGCGAGAGTCAGTTGGCCAGGCAAAGTCAATATCAGGTTTGAGATCTGCGGGGATGTTGGTGACGACTGAGTACGATACCCCTGAGATAGCTGCGACACGACGACGAGCAGTTTCTTCGGCGGTTTTTTGAGCTTGCTCTTTGGCTTGGACTTGCTGGACGCGCTCGGACTCATCGGCATTGAGTTGTTTGATCTGATCTACACTGGAGATCGGGACAAAAACTAAAGTATCTTTGGCGATAGTGCCCCCGGCCTGCACTGCGGGATTGAGGTCGACCAAATCGGACTCGCCAACTTTGTAAATACGGGCTAAATCAGCCGTTTTGACGTCACTTTGCGCAAAATAAATATAGGCATCTGCCGCTGGGATAAACAAAGTAGATCCAGGAGTCAATGCTGCATCAGCCGTTAAGTTATTGTTGAAGGCGATGATTTCTGGTTTTACGCCGTACAGTGTAGATAAAAAAGTGAGGGTATCGCCGGTCTTTACGATATGCGACGAGATAAATGTCTTGCCAGTGGTCGAACTAGCAAATGACATATCGCTTACTGCGCTGGCACCTCCTCGATTGCTATCAGCAGTCAACACGGTACGAGAAGCAGCAAAATTGTTGGCAGCACTTTGCTCTAAAAACGATGAGTGAGTGGTTTTGGCGTGCAGTCCACTCAGTGCCAAAAATGCGAGACACACAGTGACAAACACCGCCATGTAGTGCACTCTCAGTACTGCATAGAGTCGGCGTGTGAGTACTCCACACTCTTGGGAGATGGTGCGTACCCGAACCTTGCGCTCGAGTATCCATAAGTCCCGAATTTCAGCTTGGCGCAGTGCCTGTAAAAACGTGATTGTTTGGTACTGTAGCTCCTGAATATACGCCGGTAGGTGGGTGACATGAGCGTAGGCATGCGCAGTTGCCATGTAGGCTTGATACAGCAATACATTGATGAAATGCGATACCATTGCGCCAGCGACCACAAAAAAAGTATGCAGCGTATGCCCAAGGTCAGCGAGTTTATCACTGATTTGCCAGCCAAACCGATAGATATCAGTTGAGCGAGCATCGTTGATTGCTATTTCTCCAAATGGACTTGACGTGGGGTAGTCCTCGCTTTCGGCTTGTGACAGCTTTTCGCGATTGTTTGTAAAAATAGTAATACTGCGCACCGTAGACGAGCGAGTTACTGGCACGGTGTTTGTGCCAAATAATGCTCGATGTATCGATGCTTTTCGTATTCCGTCGATGGGATTCATACTAAAGACTGGAGTATTGTAGGCAATATACCAAGACTTGTCAAATGAACAAATTGCTGCAATGATGTCAATATACTATGTACACGCTGCTTTTTTTGGATACTGAAACGACAGCGACCACTCCTCAAAATGGAGAAATTATCGAAATTGCAGGGATACTGGCGTCATTTGATCCGGTGACATGTCATATCAAAGTTGTCTCGGTGTTTGAAACGCTGGTACGCCCCCAGTATGAGATTAGTGAGCATATCACTCGGCTTACGGGTATCGACTCACAAATGACTGCCACAGCGCCGACTATCCATAAGGCGCAGCAGCTCTGGGTAGACTGGATCGATACCCACACAAAAAAAGTAGACGCGGTTGTGGGGCACTCAGTGGATTTTGATATTTCGTTTTTGCAGTTTTATCATTGGTTTGTTCCGTCAGAGCATGTGATTGACACTCTTGATCTGGCTAAAATTTGGGCAGCAGATGCGAGTGCGGTAAACCTCGAATTTCTCAATCACCATCTCAATCTCGAGACGAGTGGCGTGCATCTTTTTGCGGCTATTGTTCAAAATAAGGCACATCGAGCGCTGTATGATACGGCACTTTGCGCAGCGTTGTTTGAGTATGTTTCGCAGCAATCGCTGACAAATATCGCGTCAGCCTGGCATCAACAACTAGTGGACGCATGTTTTGCACCGCTGATAATCACCCGATACACCTCGCCAGTAGTATTTGAACAGGCTGAGCCGCCTAGCATTTACCAGATAAAACTATGGAAAAATGAACTCAAACCAGTGGCGTTTGGCGATCAATTGGCGTTACTGCGAACTCAGTATACCACGAGTGCTGAGTATACCAACGATTTGCAGAGTCTTTTTGAAAACATTGAGTTGGGGCGGGATACGCGGCGGGTAGTACTGACCTTGATTTGGGCAGTGGGACATAGTAAATCTAAAGTGTTTTTTCATGCGCATGGGCAACGAGATTATTGGTGGTTGCGACTGATTATGGCACAAACCCTACCGCCGATTGTATTTGGTACTGTCCAAACTGCGCCACTCGAGGAGTTGTTGTTGGTGCAGCGGCAGATTTCGCTCGACCAAATCAATACCAATCAATTTTCGACGATTTTGGAGCTGCTTAGTGAGGTGCTGGCAGTCCATAGTGATATTGTGACCGATAGCAAATCACTGGTGCAACAGTTGGACTTTTTGGCATTTTACGTCCACCGGGGTGCTAGTGGGCAGTATTTGCGAGTCGACATCGGGTCATTTGCCCCAGAAACTCAGCAAATTTTGGCAAGACTCAAAACAATCGGTGTCACGAGCAACTCACTTGTCATCAAATTATCGTCTATATCTAGTACAAATATACTAGGTACTCAGCTGATTAATGAATTTTTGCAGGGGGACAGGGTTTTGCAGAGTATACTCAAGAGTCGCATCATCGATCTAAATCCGTTTGATGGGGGGGTGTTTGTGGAGTGCCAAAATGCAGCAAAATTTGCGAATACAGTGAGTGATGTACTTGTGGACAAACCAGTTATCCCCACTTTTTTGACTCCAGTAGAGGTTGAGCAACTGTTGCGAGTATTGAAACTAACCGAGATTGTGGATAAGTCGAAGATACGATATTATCTAAGTGATAATCATGAAAATATGGATCTCCGGATCAAGTCAGGGGATGATAGTTCTAATTTGCCAAAAGACGATAAGGCCTATTTTATCGAGCCGATTGTGCGGAGTATTTATGAGTGGAGAGATGTTGTTGAGCAACAAAAAGCTACTCAATCACTGTTTTTACTGAGCACCAACCGGGTCGTACGGGATGTTGAGGAGTATATGACTGGAAATTGGGGTGACAGCGAGTATTTGTTGTTTGGCGAGCACGGTAGTATCACCAAGATTATCTCCAAGATAAAAAGTGGGTTTGTGGGTCCGGTATTCATCCGACTAAAGGACTGGAATGCACTGGTAAACGCTGATCTTGTCTCACGATACAATCAGTTTTTTTTGCTCGACTTGCCACCGATTTCGATACCCACACAGCTTTTTTTACCACATAAAGTTGGTGATGCCGGAGTGGTGTATGCTCATCGAAACCTCGCCGCGCGTGCCTTGGCTGGACAAATTGCCTTTTATCGTCAACAACCACTCAATATCTTGTCATGACGCCGGAGCAAACCCGTATTTTTCGTAGTGGCAGCACCACATTTTACAACAGCACTCGGTTTTTTCCTCGTCCAATTCGTGAAAAAGTATTTCGGCTGTATGCATTTGTACGGGTTGTGGATAACTTTGTAGATAGCGTACCGCAGCAAGGAGCAGCATTTTTGGCATTTCGGGATCAATTTTATGTCGACCGCATCACTGGGTACAGTAAAAATTTGATTATCCGGGATTTTGTAACTCTTGAAAAAGAATGTGGGTTCAATGAAGAGTGGGCCAATGCATTTTTTGACTCGATGCAGATGGATTTGACGCAGAAAACGTATGCGACTGAGCGTGAGCTTGATAAGTATACCTTTGGTGCTGCGCAGGTCATCGGGCTGTTTATGGCAAAAATAATGAGTTTACCATTTGAAGCAATGGACTCTGCCAAAGATTTGGGGCGGGCGTTTCAGCAAATTAACTTTGTGCGGGATATCGCTGAGGATCTGACGTTTGGACGGACGTATATCGCCCAGAGTGACCTAGAGTTGTATGGGCTCAAAACGCTAGATCTTAC
Organism: bacterium; assembly: GCA_043754825.1. GTDB lineage: Bacteria > Patescibacteriota > JACMRA01 > JACMRA01 > JACMRA01 > JAYUUP01. The sequence continues at coordinate 6,513 of JAYUUP010000100.1, forward strand.
TGAAACTATCAAGAATCCACGGGCGTTTTATGATCTGGTACATCATGAACTTGGGTTGTTTGAGACGTATTTAGAGCATGCAAAAGCCGGTTTTCGGTATCTGCCACGCTCAGTGCGAGCGGCGGTGATGACAGCCAGTGATATGTACGAGTGGACGGCAGCGCAAATCTCAAAAGATCCATTTGTAATTTATAAAACCAAAGTCAAACCTCCAAAAAGCCTCGTGCGGTGGTCGGGACTGAAAAATATCGTGTTGAGTATACGTAAATATAAGTAAAAGGAACCCAAATATTTTCTCGGTGCTATAATCTATATTGTACTACTATCTGTGAACACCTGCTCACTATCATCTGGAGGTGCAGATCCGGACATGATAAAATTAGCAAATCCTTGACGAAACTTATTGACCAGAGTAATTGTATATCAATATGACGTGGCTACTGGTTGGTGCCCTCCTTTGTGTACTTATCTTTACGGTGGCGGTGATCGTTGTGCTGCACTACGCTATTTTTCAGTACGAAAACACCAAGCTTGAAAATCTAACCCGTCAAATTAAACAAAAAAATGGTGCTGACATCCTCAACAAAGTGATCGCTAAGCGTGCATTTACGACATTTGATCTCAACGCATCGATTAAAAAATCCAAGCAATTTGCCTCCCAGCTTCTGCAAAAAACAGTCGGCGCCGTACAAAAAGTAAAGGAAATAACCCCGCAAGATGCGGCAAAAAGTGTCGCTCAGGCTACGGTCTCTGGCGCAAAGACTGTGGCTGGTGGTGTAGAAAAACTATTTACACCTATCGAGCAATCGCGCGGAGAGTCGACACCGCAATCACCTGTCCCAACCACGCCAATTGCTGAAACAACCCCCACTGAACAAAAAAAGCAAGAATACCAAAATGACGTCGAAAAAATCGTCACTAACCGTGCGCAAGACGCGGCAACTATCAATATTGTAACCGAAAATACCGTCACGGCATCCTCAGCATTTACTAAGCTCGAGCAGCGGATACTCAAACAACTCCAAGAAAGTGGGATGCAAAACTATGATGTGTGGCTCCAACTGGGACAGCTGTACGTCAAGTTTGATGAGGCGGATAAAGCCAAGGAGGTGTTTGCGCTTGTTCTCAAGCATGCACCGGCAGGCTCTAAACTCAAAGAAACTGCTCGCAACGGACTTATTGGGCTCGGCTCATAAAAAAACTATATTATAATATACTATGCTCGGATTTATCAGTGGAAAAATAGTTGGAACGTTGATGGGAGATGCGATCATCAAGACGCCCTCAGGACTGGGATATATCGTGCAACTGCCACCAAACGAACGAGTACTCATAAATGACAATGTCGATATTTTTTTACTTCACGTAGTTCGTGAGGATGATGAGCGACTCTATGGATTTCGGGATCTGTCTGACCGAGAATGGGTCGAAAAACTCCTCAAAGTCAATGGAGTGGGCCCAAAAATGGCGGCTACGATTATCTACACACTCGGGTGGAGTGCGCTGCAAACAGCGATAATCTCGGAGGATTTCAATACACTCTCGGCCGTAAAAGGACTTGGGGCAAAAACGGCAAAAAAGATAGTTTTGGAGCTCAAAGGTGCCTCGACCGATATCTCAAGCATGTCCGAAAAAGCACTCAACATGAAAGACCCGACTATTTCTGACTTTACCAATGCGCTCACCAACATGGGATACAAAAAACCGG
>JAYUUP010000101.1:0-2779 GCA_043754825.1 bacterium
CCAGCGGACATCGTGATGATTTTGCCAAGATATTTGGGATGTTTTTTGAGATGTTTACGACTCCGACATTTACCGAGGTGGATTTGGCGCGTGAAAAGGAAATCGTAACTCGTGAAATCGCTGATCGCTCAGGAAATCCTCAATACAAGCTGTACTATGATGTGGCCAGTGAGCTCTTTACACCTGACTCGTTTTCGGTGCATCAAGTACTGGGTGATGCCGCGATGGTGGCTCAGACTTCAATTGCTGACTTGCACCGATTATTTGGCGACATGATGAACCGGTCGCAGATGATTGTGTGTATCAGTGGAGGTGGAATTGATACTGAATTAGTGTTGCAAAAAATCAGAGAAATCGACCAACTCAGGCAAAATGAAAAAATACCCTTGCCATTTAAATTTCACAATACTTTTATATCGCCACAGATCGATAAAATCCAGCATCAGTTTGGGCATGAAGAGTGTGAGTTGACGCTGTATGTGCCGTGTAGTGTGACATTGCAAGATAGAGCAGTACGAGAGATATTTTCAAATTTATTTTTACGTGGGTCCGGAACTGGATTATACGATGTGCTCCGGGATGAAAAAGGATTGATTTATGGGTATTATTTTGGGTATGACAACTATGGGCAGTACCTCAACATCGAGATGAATTGCGAACTAATCCACGCTGAGGAAATAGTCACGGTGGTACGCGAGTTTTTTGCAGATTTTGATACGCGGTTTTCAGCGGCTAAATTTGAAACACTTAAAACTCAACTCGCCAAGAAAAATGATCTCACCCGTGACAAACTGGGATCGGAGGTTGACTTTGCGCACTCAACATTGCTTGCTTACGGCTCAGTTGAAAATTATGATGAGTTTACGTCACGATTGATGGCGGTGACTCCCGAAGACGTGCAGCAGTTTTTCCAGAGTATCACTGAAGGTTTAAAGCATGCCAAGATCGTAGCGGTATCCCAAAAAGCAGCAGTCAAAAAGTTGTTTGCAGTATGAGTGGATCGCAAGGGGCGTTAATTTGGGGATTTTTGAGTACCAAAATGACGTTGAGCCAAACCAAATACACTCAGATTTTGCAGGAATACTCATCAGTGGAGATAGGATTTGCAGATAGATTTTCCAAGCTTGACACCAAAAAATTTGCTAAGATTCAAGCGATAGACGGCAGCGAATTTCAGATATTTTGTGACTCACTAAGAGTCAACGACATTTCGGTTATATGCTCAGATGATGCTGATTTTCCTCAGGCACTCTCGATACTGGATGACGCGGTGATAGTATTATTTTTTCAAGGAAACATCTCACTTTTAAAAGCCCAGGGATCATTTTTGAGTGTGGTTGGCGCACGCGATCTCTCAGGGTACGGTAAAACTATGATTTCGCAGCTTTTGGAGTCGATTATCCGGCTAGTCGTGGTGGTTTCAGGGCTGGCGTACGGCGCAGACAAAGAGGCGCACTTAGTGGCAGTGGCTCACGATATGCCAACGATTGCTGTGGTTGGATCGGGTCTCGATGACGCGGTATTTTATCCAAATCAGCATATTGCGCTTAAAAACCAAATCGTGGAGCAGGGTGGGCTGGTAATCTCGGAGTATGCGCCAGGTATTGAGCCAAGTCGGTTTTCCTTTCCTCGTCGCAATCGGATCATCGCTGCATTGTCTCCAGTAACCTTGGTGATACAGGCCAATATCAAGTCTGGCAGTTTGATCACTGCATCAGTGGCTCGAGATCTTGGCAAGACAGTGTGTACGATCCCTGCGCGTCTGACTGATGCTGAGTTTTCCGGCAATATCCAGCTTTTAGGGCAGGGCGCCCAACTCATCACCAACTCTGAGGATCTGGCTACAACTTTGGCGCTCTCATCGTCGTTGCCCACCATTGCGCAAACCAGCATCCAGTTCACCAACGAACACCAACGAGTCGTCTATGAGCTCCTCACCAGCGTCGATAACCTCGGATTTGATGCCATCGCCAACACCACTCAACTCTCCCATGCCCATCTGACCACCACACTGACGATGCTCGAATTATCAGGATATATTTCTCAGGATAATGAGGGAAATTGGAGCAAAATAATTTAAGGTCAACTACTAAGCTTTTGATTTTTTGTTTCTTGCTAACTGATTAAATGTATACTATATCTAACATTATATTCTTGCAGATCTAGAAAATTCTTCTAGCATAAAAACTGCCTGTTATATATAAGGAGATAAACGTGTTGCTTTCATCAGAATTTGTAGAGCGATTGATACGCACTACCATCCATGCTGTCCTTTTGCGTTGCTTTGATCAAGACATAAGTCAGTCGTTCAAGGGCAAAAGAAAAGTAAAAATATATCCTGTTCACCGCGATGAGCTAAAACAATTTAGCAGTCAGAAAGACTTGAGCTTACTCAAAATACCCAATTTGCAATCAACTTCAGGTTGGTATGAGCAGGGGAGTGATCAAAATAATCAAGTGTATTATATCGAACAACCGATGAACGCAGTAGCTATTTTCCGTCAATCTAGTGGTTTTTACTATACTAGCGATGATGAGGAAGATCAAGACACTAGCTTTAATTACGCACTGCTGGATTTAGCAGTTGAGCAGATATATACTGCCAATTTAAGTCAGGCGCAATTGACCGTTCTTGAAAAATTCTTGACCTTGTTCTTGCCTCCACCCTGGGAACATTATCCAAGCCTGTTTGGTCAGATTTCCACACTTAATACTGAAAAGGAAATTCAGAGTTTTGTGTTTGGATGCTCTCATTACCTCAATTTATAAGAGTTATGAC